>JAFLEC010000070.1 GCA_017302095.1 Lysobacterales bacterium
ATCGCGGCGTCGCCAGCAGCGCGGCGACCGCGTCCGCGGCGCGCGCCGACGCATCGCGGCGCAGGGCCTCGTGGAGGGCGAGGAAGTGCGGCTGCAGGGCGGCCACCGCATCGGCATCGCGGAACCAGTGCAGGAGGGCCGCATGCAGGCGTTCGGGCGTGCAGTCCGCCTGCAGCAACTCCGGCACCAGCGTGTCGCCGGCCAGCACGTTGGGCAGGCTGACATGCGCGGATTTCAGCAGGCCGAACGCCTTGACGATCGCGTAGGTCAGGCCGTTGATGCGGTGCCCGACCACCATCGGCCGCTTGCACAGCATGGCTTCGAGCGCGGCGGTGCCGGAGGCGAGCAGGACTACGTCGCTGGCGATCATCGCCCGCTGGGCCTGGCCGTCGAGCACGCGAAAACCGGGCGCCTCGCCCAGCACGTCGTCGATTGCGGCACGGCACTGGGCGTTCGCCGCCGGCACCAGCACCTGCAGGTCCGGAACGTCGGCGGCCAGTTGTCGCGCGGCCTCGGCGAAGTCGGGCAGCATCCGCCGGATCTCGCCGAGGCGGCTGCCGGGCAGCAAGGCGAGTACCCGGGCATCGTCGGCGATGCCGAGTGCGGCGCGAGCGCCGGCGCGATCGGGCTGCAACGGGATCGCATCGGCGAGCGGATGGCCGATGAACACCGCATCGACGCCGTGGGAGGCGTAGATCGGCGGCTCCATCGGGAACAGGCAGAGCACGCGGTCCGCGCTCTCGCCGATCTTCGCCGCGCGCGAGGCGCGCCAGGCCCAGACCGACGGACTGACGTCGTGCACGGTGCGCACGCCGCGTTGCTTGAGCCAGCGCTCGACCCCGAGGTTGAAGTCCGGCGCGTCGATGCCGATGAAGACGTCGGGGCGCCACTCCAGCACGCGCTGGCGGAACGCCTTGCGCAGCCGGAGCAGGCGCGGCAGGTGGGCGAGCACTTCGGCCAGCCCCATCACCGCAAGTTCGTCGGCGTCGAACCACGCATCCAGCCCGGCCTCGCGCATGCGCTCGCCGCCGATCCCGGCGAATTCGGCGTCCGGAAAACGTTCGCGCAGGGCCGCGATCAGGCCGGCACCGAGCTGGTCGCCCGAGGTTTCGCCGGCGCAGAGGGCGATGCGGAAGGTGTTCGAGGTCATCGTCGTGCAGTATCAGCGAGGCGGGCATCGGGCACCACGGCCCGAGTCGCTCCCCGATACTCGCTTTGTCGGTCCGGATGCCCGATGCCCGCCGATGGCGGGTACATGCCGTGCATCACCGCAGCAGTGGCCGCTCGCCGGCGTCGATGAACGCGAGCATCGCACGCACGTCCTCGCTGCCCGCGGCGGCGATCTCGCCGAGTTCCGACTTGGCGTCCTCCAGCCTGGCGTCGCCCATGTACAGCGCACGGTAGGCGCGCTTGATGCTGGCGATGCGGCCGGCATCGAAGCCGCGCCGCTTCAGGCCCTCGGCGTTGATCCCGCGGGGGCGCGCGTACTTCTCCTGCGCCACCATCAGGAACGGCGGCACGTCGCCGTTGACGAACGCGCCCATGCCGATGAACGCGTGGTCGCCGATGCGGCAGAACTGGTGCACGCCGGCGAAGCCGCTGAGGATCACGTGGTCGCCGACCGTCACGTGGCCGGCGAGGGTCGCGTTGTTGGAGAACACGCAGTCGCTGCCGACGATGCAGTCGTGGGCGACGTGGCAGTAGGCGAGGATCCAGTTGCGGTCGCCGATGCGGGTGGTGCCGCCGCCATCGCCGGTGCCGCGGTTGATGGTGACGAATTCGCGGATCGCGTTGCCGTCGCCGATCACCAGCTCGACCCGCTCGCCTCGGTACTTCTTGTCCTGCGGCGCGCCGCCGATCGCGGCATGGCCGTGGAACACGTTGTCGCGGCCGATCCGAGTCGGGCCCTCGATCGTGCAATGCGGCCCGATCCGGGTGCCGTCGCCCAGCTCTACTTCGGCGCCGATCACCGCGTACGCGCCGACCTCGACGCCCGCGCCCAGCCGGGCGGACGGATCGACGACCGCGGTCGGGTGGATCAGCGGCGGTGGGCGGTCCATCAGCGGGCTGCGGCGCAGAGGATCTCGGCGCAAGCGGCCTGCTCGCCGTCGACGCGGGCGATGCCCACGTACTGCGCCATGTTGCGGATGCGCCGCTTGAGCTCGACTTCGAGTTCGAGGCGGTCGCCGGGGGTGACCATCCGGCTGAAGCGCGCGTTGTCGACCTTGACCAGGTAGAACGTGTCCTTGCCGAGTTCGGACGGGTCGCGCGAGAGTTGCGTGAGGACGCCCCCCGCCTGTGCCAACGCCTCCACCACCAGCACGCCGGGCATGACCGGATGCCCCGGGAAGTGGCCGGTGAAGAAGGGCTCGTTATAGGACACGTTCTTGTAGGCCAGCACGCGTTTGTTGCGTTCGAACTCCAGCACCCGGTCGACCAGCAGGAACGGGTAGCGATGCGGGAGCAGTCGCTCGATGTCGGCTGTGCCCAGCGGCAACGGGATGGGCGGGTGTGTTGCGTCGGTCATTCGGGGTCCTTCTCGCCTGGGCCGTTGCGACGGGCGATGCGGTCAAGTTGCTTGAAGCGGGCCGCGCTGCGGCGCCAGCTGCGATTGTCCATCAAGGGCGTGCCCGAGGAGTACTCGCCGGGTTCGCGGATCGAGTGGGTCACCAGCGACATGGCGGTCACCACCACGCGGTCGCAGACCTCCAGGTGGCCGAGGATGCCGGCGCCGCCGCCGACCAGGCAATGGCGGCCGATGGTCGCGCTGCCTGCCACCGCCGAGCAGCCGGCCATCGCGGTGTGCGCACCGATGCGGACGTTGTGGCCGACCTGGATCTGGTTGTCGAGGCGCACGTCCTGTTCCAGCACGGTGTCCTCGAGCGCGCCGCGGTCGATGGTCGTGTTGGCGCCGATCTCGCAGTCGTCGCCGACCAGCACGCCACCCAACTGCGGGACTTTCAGCCACTGGCCATGGTCCATGGCGATGCCGAAGCCGTCGGCGCCCAGGACCGCGCCGGGATGCACCAGCACGCGTTTGCCGAGGCGTACGCGTGCCACCAGCGTCACCCGCGCGACCAGTTCGCTGCCTTCGCCGACCTCGCAGTCGTCGCCGACCACGCAGCCCGGCCCGAGGATGGTGCCAGCGGCGATCCGTGATCGCGCGCCCACCACCACCAATGGGCCGACATGCGCGCCGGGATCCACTACCGCGCTGGCATCGACGACCGCCGATGGATGGATGCCGGGAGCGCGCACCGGCTTGGGATCGAACAACGCGGCGATCCGCGCGAACGCGGCATAGGGATCGCGGGCGAGCAGCGCCGAGCCCACGCGGGCGTCGAGGTCGGCCTCGCGCAGGACCACGACGCCCGCACCCGTCTCGGCGAGCTGGCCGCGATAGCGCGGGTTGGCGAGGAAGCCCAACTGCTCGGGGCCGGCGGTGGCGAGCGTGCCCACGCCGTTCACGGGGCGATCCTCGCCGCGCAGTTCCAGCCCGAAGCGCTGGGCCAGCTCGGACGCGGCGAAGGAGCGCGCGGTCATGCGGCCGTCAGAGCTGGCCGCCGAACGTGAACTGGAGGCGTTCGATCTGGTCGCCGTCCTTCTTGCGGATCGGGAACGCGTAGCTGATGGACAGCGGGCCCATCGGCGAGCGCCAGAGCAGTGCGACACCGGTGGAGACGCGCAGGTCGCCTGCGCTGAAATTGTCCCAGCCGTCGTAGACGTTGCCGAAGTCGATGAAGGCGGACACCCGTGCGGCCGGGCTGTCGAACAGCTTCGGGAACACCGCCTCGATCGTGCCCGACACCAGCATCGAACCGCCGAGCGGCTGGCGATAACCGGAGGGCGACACGTAGACCGGGCCGAGGGTGTTGTCGACGAACCCGCGCACCTTGCCCTGCGCGGCGATGCCACCAGCGTAGAAGTTCTCGAAGAACGGCAGGCCGGTCGCGGTGACGGTCTTGTCGTAGTCGGTCGACGTGGTCAGGCAGGGATCGCTGGGCGGCGGGCCCGGGACGACCGTGTCGAGGATGCCGTCGCCATTGGAATCGGTGTAAGTCGGCGCGGTGTAGCAGAGGTTGCGCACGATGTCGGGGCCGTACGAGTCGCCATAGCCGAGGTTCAAGCCGGTCTTCACCACGAGGCTGCGGCTGAGCGGCCAGTACTTGGCGATGTCGTACTGGAACTTGTAGTACTCCACCGTCGAGCCGGGCAGGGCGATTTCCATCGAGAGGTTCTGGGTCATGCCGACGACCGGCATGAAGTAGTCGTTGCGGGTGTCCCGGCCCCAACCGCCCTGCAGGCGCCAGGCATGGAAGGTGCGGTTGCCGACGGCGTTGACGTAGTCGATCAGCGGCGGCGGGGTGGAGCCGTCGACGGTCAGGATCTCGTTGGTGTCGATGCCGAACATCGTCGAGATCGAGTCGCTCTCGCTGATCGGGATCGTCATGAACGCCTGCGCAGCGCCGCTGTTGGTCGAGTACTGGGCCACGTTGTAGCTCGAGTAATCGAACTCGCGCCACCACAGGTTGTAGCCGAGCGACAGTCCTTCATCGGTGAAGTACGGGTTGACGAAGGAGAAGTCGTAGCGCTTCTGGTACGTGCTGCGGCTGACCGCCATCGAGACCCGGTTGCCGGTGCCGAGGAAGTTGTTCTCCGCCAGCTGCAGGGAGAGGTTCAGGCCCGACAACTGCGAATAGCCGACGCCGGCGGAAATGCTGCCCGAGGTGGTTTCCTTCACCGTGTAGACCACGTCGACGAGGTCGTCGCTGCCGGCCACCGGTTCGTTCTCGACCTCGACGGTTTCGAAGTACCCTAGGCGGCTGAGTCGTACCTTGCTGCGGTCTACCGCGGCCTGCGAGTACCAGCTGCCCTCGAACTGCCGCATCTCGCGGCGCAGGACCTGGTCGGCGGTGCGGGTATTGCCCTTGAACACGATGCGACGCACGTTGACCCGCGGGCCGGGCTGCACCTGCATGTCGATCGCGACCGTGCGCTTGTCGCGATCAATGGCCGGAATCGGGTTCACTTTCGCGAAAGCGTAGCCGATGTTGGCGAGGCGTGCGGTAATCGACTCGGTGGCCAGCTCGACGAGTCCGCGCGAGAAGGTGCTGCCCGGCGTAATGAACGCGACGATCTTCTCGATCTCTTCCCTCGGCAACACGGTGTCGCCGGAGACGGTCACCCCGGACACGCTGTAGACATCGCCCTCGGTGATGCCGGCGGTGATGAACATGTCCTTCTTGTCGCCGCTCATCTCGACCTGGGTCGAGTCGATGCTGAAATCGATGTGGCCGCGGTCGAGGTACCAGGAATTCAGCTTTTCGATATCGCCGGAGAGCTTCTCGCGCGAATACTGGTCGTCGCGCTTGTACCAGCTCAGCCAGTTGCTGGTATGGGACTCCCACCCCTTGGTGATGTCCTCGTCGGTGTACGAGGTGTTGCCCACCAGGTTGATGTGGCGGATCTTCGCGGCCTTGCCCTCCTTGATGTTGAGGGTCAGGTTGATGCGGTTGCGGTCGAGGCGTTCGACGTTCGGCGTGATCTGGACGTTGTACTTGCCGCGGTTGTTGTACTGGCGATTGAGTTCCTGGGTGACGCGGTCCAGGTTGAGTTGGTTGAAGGTCTCGCCCTCGGACAGGCCGATGTCCTTCAATCCCTTGAGCAGGTCCTCGCTCTTCAGGTCTTTGTTGCCCACGAGGGTGAGCTTGTTGATCGCGGGCCGCTCGACCACGGTGACGACGAGGATGCCGCCCTGGTGGTCCAGCCGGACGTCCTGGAAGAACCCGGTCTTGTACAGCGCACGCATCGCCTCGGCGGCCTTGGCCGCGTCGAGCGTGTCGCCGCGCTCGACCGGGAGGTAGGTGAACACGGTGCCGGCGCCGATGCGCTGCAGGCCGTCGATGCGGATGTCGCTGACGGTGAAGGGCGCGAACGCGGACTGCGCCCATGCCGGCACGGCCAGTGCCGAGGCGAGGGCGAGGGTCAGCAGTCGGCGGGACAAAGGACGGGGCATTCGGTACATCCTGGTTGGGGGGTGGTCCGCGTTCGGCGGACCCAGGTCTCACGCATTGACCCGGTATCGGCGGACCGATGCCGGATGGCAACTCACGACACCATCCGCAGGATGTCGTTGTAGAACGCCAGCCCCATCAGTCCCGCCAGCAAGGCGAGGCCCAGGTACTGGCCCGCGGCCATCGCCCGGTCGCCCAAGGGGCGCCCGATGGCCAGCTCGATAAGGTAATACAGCAGGTGACCCCCGTCCAAGACAGGGATGGGCAGCAGGTTGAGGATGGCGATGCTGACCGACAGCAGGGCCAGGAAGTTCAGGAACCACGCCAAACCCATGCTGGCGTAGCTGTTGGCGACTTGGGCGATGGTCAGCGGCCCCGATACGGTGTTCTGCACCGACACCTGTCCGTTGAACGCGCGCCCGATCATGCCGAACAGCTGCCTGACCTGGTAGCCGGCTTCCTTGAGGGAGGCGGGGATTGCGGCGAACGGGCCCAAGCGCAGGACGGCATCGGGGGCGGGACGGGACGGGGCGGCATTGGCGATGCCCAGCAACCACTGGCTGCCGCCGTCTGGCCGGGCGTGCCTGGCCGGGGTCAGTTCCAGCGCCAGCCGCTCGCCGTCGCGCTGGACCTCGACCATGCCGGGGCCGCCACGCGCGCCCAAGGCCGCGACCAAGGGGGCGATGTCCTCGAAGCTGGCCACCGGGCTGGCGTCGATCGCGGTGATCCGGTCGCCTTCCGCCAGCACGCCCCAGGCCGGGCTGCCTTCGGTGACGCTACCGACCACCGCCGGCATCAGCAGGTGCCTGGGCGTCAGCCCGATGGCGGCGACCGCGCGCGTCTCGTCGAAGGACGCCGGCAGGCGTTGCAGCGGGAGGGTCCGCTGCGCCGTGGCACCCTCTGCCGGCTGGACCGCGAGCTCGACCGCTTGGCGGTCGAGCGCGGCCACGGCGAGCGCCAACTCGGCTTCGCTCCAGGTCGGGGTGTCGCGTCCGCCCACCGACAGGATGCGATCCCCGGCGTGCAGGCCGGCCGCGGCGGCAAGCCCGTCGGCCTTGCCAACGACTGCGGCGTAATCCGGGCGTCCGATGACCAGCATGGCCCACAGCAGCGCGACCGCCAGCAGCAGGTTGGCGACGGGTCCGGCGGCGACGATCGCCATTCGCTGCAGTACCGGCTTGTTGTTGAAGGCCTGGTCGCGCTCCGCGGGCGCGACGTCGACCTCGCGCTCGTCCAGCATCTTGACGTAGCCGCCCAGCGGGATCGCCGCGACCACGTACTCGGTGCCGTCCTTGCCGATCCGGGTCCACAGCGGGCGGCCGAAGCCGATCGAGAACCGCAGCACCTTCACCCCGAACCGGCGCGCCACCCAGAAGTGGCCGAATTCGTGGAAGGTCACCAGCACCCCGAGGGCTACCAGCATCCACCACAACGAGCCGAGGAAGGTGCTCATGCGGCGCGGCCACCGGCCGGCAAGGCGGCGATCCGCGTGGTGCAGGCGGCGCGGGCGCGGGCGTCGGCCTCGAGCAGCGCGTCCAGCGAATCGGCAGGCTGCGGCGGCATGGCGTCCAGGGTCGCGGCGACGAGGTCGGGGATGGACAGGAAACCGATCCGGCCCTGAAGAAAGGCTGAAACCGCCGTTTCGTTGGCGGCATTGAGCACGGCCGGGGCCGTGCCGCCGGCCGCCAGCGCGTCGAACGCGAGCTGGAGGCAAGGGAAGGCATCGAGGTCCGGTGCCTCGAAATCAAGGCGCCCCCCCTGCGCCAGCAGGTCCAGCAGGCCGACCCCCGAGGCCAGCCGCTCGGGCCAGCCGAAGCCCACCGCCAGCGCGGTGCGCATGTCCGGCAAGCCGAGTTGGGCGAGGGCGCTGCCGTCGATGAAATCGACGATCGCGTGGACCAGCGACTGCGGATGCACCAGCACGCGGATGCGCTCGGGCGGCAGGGCGAACAGGTGGTGCGCCTCGATGACCTCCAGGCCCTTGTTCATCAGGGTCGCGGAGTCCACCGAAATCTTCGGGCCCATCGACCATTTCGGGTGCGCCACCGCCTGCGCCGGGGTGATCGCCGCGAGGTCGGCACGCCGGCGGCCACGGAACGGGCCGCCGGAAGCGGTCAGGGTGATCCGCGCGACCGCGGCCGGATCGCGGCAGGCGGCCAGGCACTGGAACACCGCGTTGTGCTCGCTGTCGATCGGTACGATGGAAGCGCTGCCGGCCGTGGCGGCCTGCATCAGCAGTTCCCCGGCCAGGACCAGCGATTCCTTGTTGGCCAGCAGCAGCCGCTTGCCGGCGCGTGCGGCCGCCAGGGTCGAGGACAGCCCGGCGGCGCCGACGATCGCGGCGACCACGCTGTCGCAGGCGTCGCCGGCGACCAGCGCGTCGAGCGCGTCATCGCCCGCATGCGCTTCAGTCGGTAGTCCGGCCTCGCGCAGGCCATCCCGCAGGGCCGGGTAAGCCGCCGGGTCGGCGATCACCGCATGCGCGGGTCGGTGCGCACGGCACAGTGCGAGCAGGGCGTCGACGTTGCTGCCCGCCGCGAGCACGCTCGCCGACAGGCGATCCGGATGCCGCGCGATCACGTCCAGCGCGGACGTGCCGATCGAGCCGGTCGCGCCCAGCACGGCGACGCGCTGCATCGGGACGGGACGCATCGCGGTCGCCTCAGAAGCCCAGCCAGGCCTTGCCCAGCGCGAACACGGGCAGCGCGGCGAGCACGCTGTCGATCCGGTCCAGCACACCGCCGTGGCCCGGGATCAGGTCGCCGGAATCCTTCGCCCCGACGTGCCGCTTGAGCAGGCTCTCGAACAGGTCGCCGGCCACCGAGAACCCGGCCGTCGCCAGCGCCACCAACGCGATCCCCGGCAGCTGCGCGGCCTGCGCGCCGGCCAGTGGCGCGCCGACCAGCGCGACCAGCATCGCCAGCGCGAGGCCGCCAACCAGGCCTTCGAGGGTCTTGTTCGGGCTGATCCGTGGCGCCAGCTTGCGGCCGCCGAACCACCGCCCGCCGAAGCGGCGGCCGGTGAAATAGGCGCCGGTATCGGCTGCCCAGACCAGGCACAGCGCCAGCAGCAGCCAGCGATGGCCGTTCGGCTGGGTCGCATGGATCAGGCCGAGCGCACACCACGCCGGCACCACCGCGAGCGTGCCCGCGGCGAGCTTGAACACGCGTGCGTGGCCATCGTGGTCGGAGGCGAAGTCGTAATGGCGCAGCCACAGCAGCGCCACGCACCACCAGGCGACGCCGATCAGCACGGTCAGCTGGAACAAGGCCAGCGAGCCCCCCTGCGCGGAGCGCGATCCCCAGACCAGTGCCGCCATCAGCGCCACGTTGCAGGCCAGGAGCACCGTGCGGGCGAGGGTGTCCTCGATCTCGGTGAGCTTCAGCCATTCCCACAGCGCTACCAGGAACACCACCGCGCTGAGCGCGGCCAGGATCGGCGTGGGCGCGAACAGGACCGTGAGGATGGCGACCGGCGCCATGATCAGGGCCGCCAGCAGGCGCGTCTTCGTCACTGCATTCCCCCGGTCCCCTCGGCGGCTACCTGCGCCCCGGTCAATCCGAAGCGGCGTTCGCGACCGGCGTAGTCGTCCAGCGCGCGCTGCAGTGTGGCCGCATCGACGTCCGGCCACAACGTGTCGGTGAACCACAGCTCGGTGTAGGCCAGTTGCCACAGCAGGAAGTTGCTGATGCGCAGCTCGCCGCCGGTGCGGATGAAGAGGTCGGGCGGCGGCAGGTCGGCCAACGCGACCCGCGCCCC
>JAFLEC010000071.1 GCA_017302095.1 Lysobacterales bacterium
GAACGCCGGCGGCAGCGATTGCTGCACGTCCCCGACGGGCGACGGCGCGACCGCCACGTCCGGCGGCTGGCCGGCGCAACCCGCCAAGCCCATCAGCAGCAGCGCTGCACACGCCAGCCTGTTCATGCGGAGCTCCCCGTCGCGACGTCGGCCGGCCGCATGCGCGAATTCCCGGTGTTCGAGCCGTCGCCATGCAGGAGCGACTCGAGGTCCGCGTCCTTCTCCGCCCAGACCGCGTTCATCCATTGCTGGAAGCGCGCACGGAACGCGCGATCCTCCTGGTAATTGCCACCAGCCAGCTCGGCCGGGATCGGGCGCTGCCGGATACTCACGCGCACCTCCGGGATGCGATTGCCGATCAGGTCGACCATCGACGGCCGCCCCGCCGGATACGCGATGGTGACGTCCAGGATCGCGTGCAGGCCATCGCCCATCGCGTCCAGCACGAAGGCGACGCCGCCCGACTTCGGCTTCAGCAGGTGCCGGTACGGCGATTGCTGGCGGGCATGCTTGGCCGGCGTGAACCGCGTGCCCTCGACGAAGTTCATGATCGCCACCGGGATCTCGCGGAATTTTTCGCAGGCACGCCGGGTGGCGGCGATGTCGCGACCGGCGAGCGCGGGGTTCCGCGCGATCTGCTGCTTCGTGTAGCGGCCCATGAAGGGGAAATCCAGCGCCCACCACGCCAGCCCCAGCAACGGCACCCAGATCAGCTGCCGCTTGAGGAAGAACCGCAGCAGCGGGATCCGCCGGTTGAAGACCTTCTGCAGCACCAGGATGTCGACCCAGCTCTGGTGGTTGGCCAACACCAGGTAATGCCCGTCCGGGGCCAGCGCGCCATCGCCCTGCACCTGCAGGCGGGTGTCGGTCAGGCGATCCCACATCCAGCCGTTGAAGCCGATCCAGCTCGCGGCCAGCCCGGTCAGCAACGGATCGCTCGCGCGGCGCAAGGCCGGCAAGGGCAGCAGCACCTTGAACATCGCGACCAGCAACAGCGGCAGCACGTGGAAGATCGTGCTGAGCGCGATCAGCAGGCCGATGGAGAGCAGGCGCAACGCGAACATGGCGGAACCGGGCGGCGGAGGTTCCCGCATTGTCCGCCGACGCACGCGGCGGGTGAAGCCATGCCCCGCTCAGGCCTCGCCGGCTGCGGCGTAACGGAACAGCAGGGCCGACGCGCACCACGGCAGCGCGAAGCAGGCGCTGAGCACCAGTTCGTTCATGCGGTAGTCGCCGGTCGCCGCGCCGATGCCGACCGCCAGCAGTTGCGCGATGCCCGCCATCGCCATCGCCCGGTCCATGCCGGCTGCCCGCAGGCGTGCCGCCAACGCCGCGCCGATCGCCAGCACGAGGACACCGGCGAACAGCAGGTTCACCGCATCGCCCTCGTCGCCCAGCATCCCCACCGCCAGGTTCACCCACACCGTCAGGAACCCGGTGAGCACCGCCAGTCCGATCCCGGCACGGTAGGCAAGTTGCCCGCTGTGGCGCGCGCCGAGTTCGTACAACCCGGCGGCGAACGCCAGCAGCGCGCCCATCACCACGAAGTCGCCGACGCTCCAGTCGACGCCACTGCCCGGGAACCAGCGCATCGCGACCGCCGGCAGCGCCAGCAGCACGGCGGCCCCGCCCCAGATCCACGGCCGCAGGCGGTTTCGGAGTCGACCGTTGTCCATCGCTGGTGCCTGCTGCATGCCTGATCCTCCCATGGTGGAGCGCGCAGCGTGCGTTCCCGACATGAGGTCTCGACGACGCCTCGGTGAAGCCGACGCGAAGTCCTACCGAATACGCGCGATCGACGAAATGCATGCAAGCACATGATTTATTTGAATTTTCATGCGATTTCGCATAAACTTCCAGCTCCCCAACGACACCCGGGAGCGGCATGCCCCGCAAGCCCCAACAGACCGCCGCGGACACCGGTCCGCTCACCCACGAACGCATCGCCGACGATCTCAAGGACTTCCGCAAGCGCGGCGGGCGCATCGAAGTGCTCGGCAACACCCCGATGCGCAGCATGAACACCGTGTCGCCCTTCCGCTCCGCCCCGGAGCTGCGCAAGCCGCCGACCCCGGTCCGCACCCGCCGCCGCGGCGGATAAAAAAGCGCCGGCCCGGCGCACGACGAGGCGATGCCGGACCGACGCAGGGGGCAAGCGTCGCCGCCGGCGGCTGCCGGCGACGGATGGATCAGAAGCGCATCTGGAAGCGCAGGTTGAGCGGATACGAGGTCCGCGCGCCGGTGTCGTTGATGCTGGCCAGGCCGAGCCCGGACAACGCGCTGTC
This sequence comes from Lysobacterales bacterium, assembly GCA_017302095.1. GTDB lineage: Bacteria > Pseudomonadota > Gammaproteobacteria > Xanthomonadales > Xanthomonadaceae > Thermomonas. The sequence goes on from JAFLEC010000071.1 coordinate 2,286, forward strand.
GTCGTCGGAGATGTCGCCGTGGTGGCGCACGCCGACTTCCAGCCCGAGCGTCGCCTTCTCGCCCACGGCCCAGGCGATGCCGAGGTCGGCGCCGCCGCTCAGCATCCAGCCGCCATCGAAGAACGGCACGTCGTTGAGCGTGATGTTGGCGTCGGGGATGGTGAAGGTCGCATCGATGCTGTCCACCTTGGTGGTGCCGAGGCGGCCCGCCACGTACGGGCGGACCTTGCCGCTGCCGAAGTAGTGGCGGTATCCCGCCTCCAGCGCCACGCTGTCGTAGCTGCCGAAGCGCCCGTACACCGGCAGCGTGGTGGACAGCGCCGGCACGTAGGCACCGCCGACCTGCACTTCGCCGTCGCCGGCGCGGGTGCTGCGCAGCTGGCCGAACACTTCGCCCTGCCCCATCGGCCAGCTCATCTCGACGCCGAACGTGTTGGCATTGCCGTAGATGTCGTCGTACGAGCGCGACTGGATGCGCAGCTCGGCCGACACCCCGGCCAGCGCCGGATTCAGCGGGCCGAGATCGGCGATCGGCGAGATCGCGCCTTCGTGCACGTCGCCGCTGACCGACAGGTCGCGGCCGGCGAAGAACGAGAAACTCGGTCCTTCCTGGGCAAAGGCGGCAGTGGGGGACAGGCAGGCAAGCAGCAGCGCGCTGCGCAGGCAACGGTTCATGGTCTCTCCTGGTTTGGGGGAGCCGGCACGTTGCCGGCCACACCCTTACGCCGCCTCGATGCGGGTGGATGCAGGCGTCGACCACCGCGCCCGCATTCAGCCGCGCCAGTTGGCGTGCACGCTCCAGAACGCCACGCTGCGGCGATAGGCCTCCCGCTCCAGCGGTACGCCCGAACCGCCCTCCTCCACGCCCAGCGCGTTGCGCAGCATGGTGATCGGCGCCATCGGCAATTCCTCCGGCGTCATCGTGTACAGGCAACCGACTACGCCCCATTCGGCGTCGATCGCGGTGCCCTCGCGCGCGAGTTGCGCGCGGTCGTAAAGGATCACGACGAGGTACTCGGCGACCGGTGCGTCCACGCCCTCGAACCAGCGCACCAGCACCGGCAATTCATCGCGCGTACGCGCTTCGTAGTCGCTGCGCAGGAGGTGGCGGTTGGCGTCGGTGATCGGCACCGCCATGCAGCGCGTGGAGGTCCAGTTGCGATGCACGTGCAGCTTGCAGAACGGCGCGTAGCCATCCAGCACCGCGAGCGGCGGATGCGCGTTGAGGTACGCCTCGAACGCTTCCGCAGTGACGTCGCGGATGGTGTTGCGGCGCGATTCGCGCGGGAACAGGCGGGTACGGGCGAAGTCGGTGAGGACGATGCGCATGCGGGTGGGGTCGGCGACGATCACGCCATTCTCGCGCCTCAGGCGGCGGCTGCAACCGAACGCGGCATCCACGCATCACTTGCGCATCCTTCGACCGAGACCCCTCGCATGCCCGGCCTCCCCCTGAACCTCTGCCTCGCGACCTGCCTGCTGGCGTTGGCGCCCGCCATGCAAGCGCAAGCGGCATCCGTACCCGATTTCTCGCCGCTCGACACCGCGATCCGCGCGTTCAAGCAGGACAGCGCCTTGCCCACTGGCACCGCAGTGGTGGTGCTGAAGGACGGCAAGGTGGTGTTCGAGGCGTATTACGGCAATGCCGACCTGCAGCGCGGCACCCCGGTCGATGCGCGCACGCTGTTCTACATCGCCTCGGCGACCAAGCCGATGTTCGCGCTGGACGTGCAGCTGGCCGCCCGCGAGGGCCGCATCGCCGCCAACCCGAGCCTGCAGGCGATGTTCCCGGGCGTGGCCTTCCGCGGCCTCGAAGCCGACCGCATCCACCTGCGCGACCTGCTGGTGCACACCAGCGGCATCGACAACGCCGGACTGGGCTGGGCGACCGCCTTCAGCGGCGTGCACGACACCGGCACCCTGCGCGCGCTGGTCGCGCAATCGCAACCGAATCCGGACGCGCCGACCGGTCGTTTCGACTACACCAACCTGGGCTACAACATCGCGAGCGTGTGGCTGGACCGCGTCGACGGGCGTCCGTGGCAGGACAGCCTGCAGGCCCGCGTGTTCGGCCCGCTCGGCATGCGCCACACCACGGCGCGCGCCAGCGAAGCGCAGGCACGCGGCTGGCCGGTCGCGCTGCCCCACTCGGCCGGCAGCGCGACGCCGTCCACGCCGCTCACCCTGCGCAAGACCGACGCCACCATGCATGCAGCCGGCGGGGTGCTGTCGACCGCGCCCGACCTCGCGCGCTTCCTACAGGCCGAACTGGCCGCCGCACGCGGCGATGCGACGCCGGTCCCCACGGACGTGCTGCGCGCCTCGCAGGAACGACAGGTCGCCACCGAGGACCGCTACCTCGATTTCGCGCGCGACGGCTACGCGTGGGGCTGGTACACCGGCACCTACAAGGGCCAGTCGATGCGCCACCACTTCGGCAGCTTTGCCGGCTTCCACGCGCATCTCTCCTTCATGCCCGAGGCCGGCGTGGGACTGGTGGTGCTGAACAACGAGGACGTGCTCAGCGCGCGGCTGACCGCGGCCATCGCGGATGCGGCCTACGGGATCGCGCTGGGCGATCCGGCGGCCGATGCCGCCATCGCGCCGCGCTTCGCCGCCCTGCGCGCCGATGCCGGCAAGCTGCGCGAGGCCGTTTCGCGGCAACGCGAGAAGCTCGCGGCCCGCCAGTGGCGCCTGAGCCTGTCGAAGGACGCCTATGCCGGCCGCTACCGGCATCCGTTGCTCGGGACCGTGCAGGTGCGGCTGCTGGACGGTGGCGTGCTGGCGTTCGACTGGGGCGTGCTGCAGGCGGTCGCCACTGCGTACGACGACCCCGACACCGCGCGCGTGGAATTCGTGCCGGGATCGGGCCAGGTCGTGGCGTTCGAGGTCGCGGATGGCCACGCCAGTGCGATCACCTTCGATGGCCTGCGTTTCGCCCGGATCGACTGAGCCTCACCACGGGATGTCGCGGCCGTCCCAGGCCAGGAAGCGCCCGCTGTCCGCCGGTCCGAGGGTGGCGACGAGGTCCAGCAGCTGGCGCGCGGCGCGCGCCGGCGCGAACAGGGCATCGGCCGGGACGCGCGCCTGGAAGGGACGCGAGAGCGGCGTATCGACCGTCCCCGGATGCAGCATCACGCAGGCCAAGTGTGGATGGGTGCGCCGCCATTCGATCGCCAGCGTGCGCAACAGCTGGTTCTGCGCGGCCTTCGCGGCGCGGTAGGCATACCAACCGCCGAGGCGGTTGTCGCCGATCGACCCCACCCGCGCGGAGAGCGACGCGAACACCGCCGGTCCGCCCGCGCCTAGCAGCGGTTGCAGCGCACGCGCCAGCAGGATCGGCGCGAAAGCGTTCAGTGCGAACACCCGTTCCAGTGCGGCGCGCTCCAGCTGTTGCAGGGACTTCTCGGGCGCCATGCCCTCGGCGTGCAGCAGGCCCGCGCAATGCAGCACGAGGTGCAGCGCGTGGCCACGCGCACGCAGCGCCTCCGCAACCAGCGCGATCCCGGCATCGGTGGCAAGGTCGGCATCGATCGCGTGCAGGCGGCCGGGATGGCGGTCTGCCAAGGCCTGCACCTCGCCACTGCTGCCGGCATGGCGTGAGACCGCGACGACGCTGGCCACGCCGGGACGCTCCAGCAGATCGGCCGCCAGCGCGAGGCCGATGCCGCTGCTGGCGCCGGTGACGAGGACGTGCGCGGGGACCGACAGGCCACGGACGGGGATTGGCATCGGCGCGTTCCGGTGTTCGACGCCGTGCTTACGGAATCCGAACGCGAGCGGATGCCATGCGTGCCACGATGCGTGCATGCCGCCCATGCCCGCCGTGTCGCCTCGCCGCTGGATCGCCCACACCCTCGCCGGCTGGGTCGCAGGCGTCCCGTTGCTGCTGGGACTGTCGATGCTGTTCGAGGCAGGCGGCATCCAGCATGCGAACGCGCCGGTCGGGATCGGCATGGGCGCCGGCATCGGCCTCCTGCAGGCGCGCGCGCTGCGAGCGGCGGGCGTGCGCGGCCAGGCCTGGGCCACCGCCACCATCGCCGGGGTGGCCCTGCCGTTCCTGGTGTCCGACCTCGCGCGTCGGCTGGGCCTGCCCCTGCCCTACCTGGTCTACCCGTTCGCCGCGATCGGCGGGTTGCTGGCCAGCCTGCTGCAACTGCGCGCCTGGCCGGGATTGCGCCCGCGCGCGCGCGGCTGGATCGCCGCGAGCACGGCCGGATGGTGGCTGGCCTGCAGTTCGGTGGCGCTGGCCGACCTGCTCTCGCATCGGCTGCATTTCGTTGGCCCGGCCGGCGCGCTGGCCTACCTCGCCATCGCCTGCAGCGGTGGCCTGCTGCTGGGCATGGCGACCGCCTCGATGCTGACGCGCCTGCATCCAAACCGCGCCTGAGCATCGTCTAGGTTCACGTCCCACGCAGCAGGCATCGCGCATGCGCATCCTCATCGCTGGTGCCACCGGCCTGGTCGGCCAAGGCGTCCTCCACGAAGTCCTGGCCCACCCGGGCGACGACCGCATCGGCCTGCTCGGCCGCCGCAGCAGCGGTTGCACGGATCCACGCGCCGAAGAGCTGCTGGTGCCGGCGTTCGATGCGCTCGAGCCGGTCGCCGAGCGCCTCGGCGGCTGGGACGCCTGCTTCTACTGCGCCGGCGCGCCACCGATTGGCACGCCGGAGCCGGACTACCGCCACGTGACCGTGGACCTCACCCTGCAGGTCGCCCGCGCCTATGCCGAGCGCAATCCGCAGGGACGTTTCCTGTACGTCTCCGGCGCGCATGCCGATCCCGGCAGCCGGTTCATGCCGATGCGGATCAAGGGCGAAGCCGAGGCCGCGTTGCAGGCATTGCCGATCACCACGGTGATGCTGCGTCCGGGCGGGATCCAGCCGGCGCACGGCGAACGCAGCCCGCATGCGTGGATGCGTCCGTTCTACGCGATCGGCGGACCGCTGATGGGCGTCGGCGTGCGGCTGCTGCCGACGGTGATGACCAGCACCGCAGCAGTCGGTCGGGCGATGCTCGCCCTGGCCGCGATGCCGACGCCGCCGGCCATCGTCGAGAACGCCGACATCAACCGCCTCGGCACCGCCTGACGGCGACTCACGCCTCTTCGTTCGGCTCACCTGCGGGCGGATCGTCGCCGCGCGGCACGTGGCGAGCGGCCCACATGTTGTCGACCAGGTTCGGGTAGCGGCGACCCGCCTGCAGCGCGCGCCCGCGCGCCGCATCCACCTGCGCAGGGCTCAGCGGACGCGACTTGCCGGGCGGCGCCTTGCGCTTCCACGGCGGCAGCGAACCGGGATCGACGGGCGTGTGGGCCATCGCCTGCGTCCTCTCAGGCCGCGAGCCGGGCGACGAGGCGTGCCGCCGCCTGCTTGCTGGAGGCGGGGTTCTGGCCGGTGATGAGGTTCCTGTCCTCGCGCACGTGGCTCAGCATCGGCAGGCCGTTTTCCACGTTTCCGCCGAGTTCGCGCAGTCGCTCCGACAGCAGGAACGGGACTTGGTCGTCCAGCCGCACCAGTTTTTCCTCGAGGTCCGAGAATGCGGTCAGGGTATAGCCCTCGACCAGCGGACGCCCATCCGCGCGCATCACCCCGACGAACGCTGCCGGCCCGTGGCAGACCGAGGCGATCGGCTTGCCGGCGTCATGGAACTTCGACAGCAGCCGCGCGATGTCGAGGTTGCCGGGGAAATCGAACATCGTGCCGTGGCCACCGGGGATGAACACGGCGTCGTAGTCCTGCGCTTGCAGGCCCTCCAGCCGCTGGCTGTCCCGCAGGCGCGCCGCTGCCTCGGTCCACTCCGGTGGCGCCTCATCCTGGCCGCTACGCGGGTCGATCGGGGTCGCGCCGCCCTGCGGGCTGGCGACGGTGACCGCATGGCCGGCCTCGCGCAACTGCACGTAGGGAATCGCGAATTCCTCCAGCCACAGCCCGGTGGGCTCGCCGTTGGGCATGCGGTCGGCGCTGGTGACGATCATCAGGACGTGGGCCATGGGAAGTTCCGGCATTGGGGGATGCACACGCTGCCGGCAGGCGCGTGAATCCGGCGTCGCCGAAGGCGTCAGCGCACGGCCGGCGCGGACAGCAGGCCCTTGCGCCGGAACCACCATTCCAGCGGCACGGTCACCAGGGGCGGCACCGCGGCCAGCAGGCCCAGCAGCAGGGCCCAACCGGGCCAGCGCTGGCGGGTCGCCGCCACCAGTGTCGCCACCACGTAGAACAGGAAGGCGGCGCCGTGCAGGCGCCCGAACAGCCACACGCCCACGTCGATCGCATGTGGCCCGTACTTCAGCCACATGCCGGCCAACAGGCCAGCCCAGGTGAGGCCTTCGACGAACGCTGCGATCGCGAACAGACGGCCAGCGGGCGTGAGCGGCGGCAAGGGCATCGGGCGGGTTCCGTGGTCGAGGGTCGGGCATTCTCGCAGGCCATGCAGGCCGTTTCGATCCCGCACGACGGCGGGCCGCCCCGCATTCGCGTAGGATGGCCCCAGGCGCCCCGCGCCACGCGCGTTCCGTCCGGCGTCCCTCGTCGACCGCCTCGCTCCCCTCCACGCGCCACCATCCCGCCCACGTGGGGTGATGCCATACCGGGAGCCTCCATGCCAGCTCGGCACCCCAACGTCTTCGCGCCCAGCCCGGGGGCGTTCCGCCGCCCGAGTCCTTCCAGCGGCGGGGTACGGTCTCGACGGCGATGGCCAGCGGGTCGCGTGCCGCCTGCATGAACGCGACATCCGACGTCCAAGCGCCCCGCTGCGACCAGTGCGATGCGGTCTGCTGCCGCCTCACCGTGGTCCTGATGCCCGAGGACGACGTACCCGCGCGCTACACCACGCTCACGGCGGCGGGCTTGGCGGTGATGGCGCGGGATGAGGACGGCTGGTGCGTGGCCATCGACCAGGCGCGCATGCGTTGCGGCATCTACGGCCAGCGCCCGGCTGTGTGCCGACGCTTCGCGATGGCCGGCCCCTTTTGCCACGAAGTCCGCGCTGATTACCGCGACCGCAACGCGCGCGGGATTCCCCTTGCCATGTACTGACCCGAGGAGGTCCGATGCCCCGCCCCAGCAAGCCCGCGCGCAGTCCCGCCACGGAAGCACCGAAGCCCACGGCTACCAGCCATCTGTTCCAGGCACGCAAGCCGTCCGAACGTGGCCATGGCCTGACCCATGAACACATCGCCGAACACCTCGAGGCCTTCCGCCGCGCCGGCGGCATGATCGAGGTACTGGGCACGACCCGCGCGTTGACCCGGATCGGCGTCGACGCCACCGACGCCCCGACGCCGCAGCCCGCCAATCCCGCGCCGCGCACGCGCAGCCGCTGACCCAGGAGTTCCCATGGCGACGCCCAACTACGCTTACGAAAAGCGCCAACGCGAACTGGCGAAGAAGAAGAAACAGGACGAGAAGGACGCCCGCAAGCGCGAGGCGCGGGCGGCGGCAGGCGACCCTCGGGCCGATCCTGCGATCGA
>JAFLEC010000072.1 GCA_017302095.1 Lysobacterales bacterium
GCTGGCCGCCAGCGGCTACCGCGACCCGATCCTGGCCGACGACCTCGCACGCGCCGGCGTCCGCGTCCGCGCGCTTGACGGCGGTCCCGCCCAAGCGCCTCCACCCGCCCGGACAGCCAACGCGCAGGTCGCGCCGTGAGCACCGACGACGCCCGCACGCGCCTGCCATGGGTCATGAACCCCCGCCAGGCACCCATTGCCGTTGAACCCCGTGGCGGTCGCCACGCCATCCCGCAGCAACACAGGAGCGCAACATGAGCAACGCGAACAAGCCCCGCCAGGACGATCAGGACAAGGACGGCATCCCGGACAGCAGCCAATCGCAGGCCCAAGGCGGAGAAGGCATCGAGGAGCGCGAAGACGACGAGATGCCCGGGCGCGAAACGCACGTCAGCTCCAACCCGGTGATCATCAACCGCTGACGCCGACAGTGGGCCACCGCCCCCGCGCCCCGGGGGCGGCTCAGGCCTCCGCGCGCGGCTCCAATGGACGGCTCAGGGGCAATTTGCGGGCCTCGCGCAGCACGCCCAGCGCGCCGAGGGTCATGCCACAGGCGACCAGCAGGCCCACGCCGAACACTGCCTGCGATCCGAAACCGGACAGCAACTTGTGCAGCCAGACGAAGGTCAGGTCGCCACCGCGGTAGACCACGGTGTCGATCGCGGCGCCGGCCTTGTAGCGCCACTCGCGCGCGACCCGCGTGTACACGGTCTCGCGCGCGGGCTTGGCCAGCGAGAACTCGCTGGCACGTGTCACGACTTGGACCACCGCCACCAGCATCGGCAGCGGCGAGGCCGCCAGCGCCGCATACCCGGCGATGATCGCCACGCCCGGGATCAACAGCGCCGGGCCGATGCCGAAGCGCGACAGCAGCGCGCGGGTGACCAGCAGCTGCACGAACAGGGTCAGCCCGTTCACCGCGAGGTCGATGTTCGCGTAGAAGGCGGTGGCGCGCTCGGCATCCGGATAGAACTGGCGCACGATGGCTGCCTGCTCGTTGTACAGCAGGGTGCCGACGCCGACCCCGAAGACCGTCAGCACCGCCATCCAGCGCAGCAAGGGTTCGCGGGCCACCAGCCGCAAGCCGGCGAGCACGGTACCGCCCATCGGCACCTCGCCGCTGGCGAGCTGGCGCGCAGCCTCGCGCTGTACCGCATAGCGCCGCAGCCGCAGCAGGCAGCCGATGCACAGCAGCAGGAAACCCGCCGACACCAGCATCAGGTTGGCGATGCCGATCCGCTCCACAAGGGCCCGCGTGAGCATCGGCCCGATGATCGCGCCCAGGGTGCCCGCCGCGCCGATGTAGCCGTAGTAGCGGCGCGCCTCGACGTTGTCGTAGACGTCGGCCATGAAGCTCCAGAACACCGCCACCGCGAACAGGTTGAATACGGTGATCCACAGGAAGAAGGCCATCCCGCGGCCGGGCATGCCGCTGTCGAAGGCGGCGTGGAACAGCAGCAGGGTGACGATGAAGAAGCCGTACACCACGGGCAGGAACACCCGGCGCGGATAGCGGCTGACCAACGCGCCATACACCGGCTGCAGGGCGAGCATGATCAGGAAGGTGCAGGTGAAGAGCACCTGCAGGGTCAGTTCCTTGAGCGGCAGGCCACGCGCTGCGAAGAACTCGACCATCGACGGCGGGAACACCGCGGCGACGTCGGCGGACGCACCCATCGCCTCCCGTACCGGGCGCAGCACGTAATAGCCGCACAGCAGGCTGAAGAAATACAGGAACGACCACAGCAGCGGCGGCGAGTCGGCCAGCGCGCTCCTGAAGCGGGCGATGCGTCCGCTGGCGATGGGGGTATCCGTCATCCTGTGGCCGGCTGGGCGCGACGATGCGCCACGGTAACCGCAGCCGCCAAGCGGCGCCAGCCCGTTTGCAGAGCAATTGCTCTAGGCCCGAGGCATAGCGTCGGGCCCACCCTGGATGCCGGCGGCTTCGCTTGTACGACTACATCATCATCGGCGCCGGCTCGGCCGGCTGCGTCCTCGCCAACCGCCTGAGCGAGGATCCGGGCACCAAGGTGCTGCTGCTCGAAGCCGGTCCCCGCGACTGGCACCCCTTCATCCACATGCCCGCCGGGCTGGCCAAGCTGGTCAACCGCAAGGGCGTGAACTGGGACTACGACACCGCCCCCGAGCCGCACCTGGACAACCGCGTGCTGTGGTGGCCGCGCGGCAAGGTGCTCGGCGGCTCCAGCTCGATCAACGCGATGTGCTACATCCGCGGCGTGCCCGCCGACTACGACGACTGGGGCCGCGCGGCGCATGGCTGGGATTGGTCCAGCGTGCTGCCCTACTTCAAGCGCGCCGAAGGCAACAGCCGCGGCGGCGACGCGTTGCATGGCGGCGACGGCCCGCTGTCGGTCAGCGATCTGCGCCACCACAACCCGCTCTCCGACGTCTTCCTGCAAGCCGCGCAACAGGCCGGGATGCAGGCGAACCCGGACTTCAACGGCCCGGTGCAGGCCGGCGTCGGCCTGTACCAAGTCACCCAGCGCGATGGTGCGCGCTGCTCGAGCGCCGCCGCCTACCTGGCGCCGGTGCGCGGTCGCCCCAACCTGACCGTCCACACCGGCGCGCTGGTCAGCCGCATCACCTTCGATGGCCGCCGCGCCAACGGCGTGACCTATGCGATGCGCGGGAAGGCGTTCCACCAGCCGGCGGCGCGCGAGGTGATCGTCAGCGGCGGCGCGATCAATTCGCCGCAGGTGCTGATGCTGTCGGGCGTCGGCCCGGCGGATGCGCTGCGCCGGCACGGCATCGCGGTGGTGCACGACGCCGCCGGGGTCGGCGCCAACCTGCAGGACCACCTCGACATCTGCACGCTGCAGCATTCGATCCAGCCGGTCACCTACGACCGCATCAACGAGCCGAAGATGGCGTTCGACTACTTCCTGCGCGGCCACAAGGGCGCGGGCAGCAGCAACATCGCCGAGGCCGGCGGCTTCTGGCGTTCGCCGCTGGCGCCGGACGAACGCTGCGACGTGCAGTTCCACTTCGTCCCGGCGATGCTCGACGACCACGGGCGCCACCGCCTGCCCGGCGACGGCTACACCCTGCACGCCTGCTTCCTGCGCCCGCGCAGCCGCGGCCGGCTGACCCTGGCCAGCGCGCGCGCCGGCGACAAGCCGCGGATCGAGGCGAACTACCTCTCGGACGCGGAAGGCTTCGACCTGCGGATGATGGTCGAGTGCGCCAAGGTCTCGCGCGAGCTCTTCGCGCAGCCGGCGTTCGATCCCTTCCGCGGCGCGCCGATCTACCCGGAGCGCAGCGACCTGTCCGATGCCGAGCTGGTGGCCTTCATCCGCCGCAAGGCCGAATCGGTCTACCACCCGGTGGGCACCTGCCGGATGGGCGACGACGACGGTGCGGTGGTCGACGCATCGTTGCGGGTGCGCGGCGTCGAAGGCCTACGGGTGGTCGATGCGTCGGTGATGCCCAGTCTGCCCGGCGGCAATACCAACGCACCGACGATCATGATCGCGGAGCGCGCAGCCGACCTGATCAAGGCCGCCTGATACGAATCCCCACCGCCCCCAAATGCGAGCGGGATCAACAATCTAGGACCGTAACCTCCCCCTGTTCATGCAAAGCCGTCGACCGGCGCTAGAATCGACGGGTCGCCGCAGCAACACAGGGGTTCGCCGATGATGGAACGCACCGGTCGACGCGCCTGGCGCATCGGACTCGTGGCCACCCTGCTCTCGGTCGCGGTCGGTTCCGCGGCGCAGAGCGCGATGACCTGGAACGGCACCGCCGCCAGCGCGCCGACAGCCGCAACGGCATCCGACGCCCCTTCGCTCGCAGCCAGGCCGCTGGTCCCGGCGGTCAACGTCGCCGAGGTCGAGGCGATGGCCCAGCAGCTGGTCGCCAATGGCCGCATCCCCGGCCTCGCCGTCGCCATCGTGCAGGACGGCCGCATCCTCAGTGCACGCGGCTATGGCGTCACCGATGCGCATGGCGGCACCCCCGTCGACGCGCACACCGTGTTCCGGCTGGCATCGCTCTCGAAGTCGTTCGCGGGCACCGTCACCGGCATCCTCGTCAACGACGGCGTCCTCCGTTGGGACAGCCACCTCGTCGATTACGTCCCCGACTTCAAGCTCTCGCGGCCGGGCGCCGCCGAGCAGGTCACCGTGGCCGACCTGCTCAGCCACCGGGTCGGCCTGACCCGCAATGCCTACGACCGCGACCTCGAAGCCAACGCCGACGTCCGTAGCCTGACCCTGCGCATGGCGAATGCGCCGATGACCTGCGCGCCGGGCGAGTGCTATGCCTACCAGAACGTCGCCTTCAGCCTGATCGGCGACATCGTGTTCGCCGCCACCGGGCAGTTCTACAGCGAGACCGTCGCCCGCCGCATCTTCAAGCCACTGGGCATGCACGACGCCAGCTACGGACTGGAAGGGCTCGAGGCCAGCGCGCGCTGGGCGCGCCCGCACGTGCGCGGGCGCGGCGGCTGGGTGCCCGTGTCGCCGAAGCCGAACTACTACCGGGTCGCGCCGGCGGCCGGCGTCAACGCCAGCATCAGCGACATGGCCCAGTGGCTGATCGCGCAGTCCGGGCACCGCCCCGACGTGTTGCCGGCACCGCTGCTCGCCACCCTGCACACCCCGCTGGTGCAGACGCCGAGCGAGTTGCGCGGATCCGGCTGGCGCCGCGCCCGGCTGAGCTCGGCAGGCTATGCCCTGGGCTGGCGCGTCTTCGATTATTCCGGCCACCAGGTGGTGTTCCATGGCGGTGCGGTGCAGGGCTATCGCACCGCGATGGCGATGCTCCCCGACCGCGACCTCGGCATCGCCATCCTCTGGAACAGCGAGAGCGCGTTGCCTTCCGGCCTGCTGCCGACGGTCCTCGACCGCGCGCTTGGCATCACCGGCGGGCAATGGCTGGACGAGGACGTGATGCCCGAAGAATCCGCCCCGACCCTGTACGCCGGCAAGCCTGCGAATGGTGCCGGTGCCGACGCCTCGGCCGCGCAAGCCTCGCCCTTCTGAGCCGCGCGCCCGGCACCGCCGGGCCATCGCCAAAAAGAAACCCCTCCCGCCTGGGCAACGGGAAGGGTCTTCAGTGTGACGCGTTGCCTGGTCGAGCCAGGCTTCTTACATCATCGGAGCGGGCATCGCCGGCATCGCAACCGGCTTGGCCTTCTTGGCGGCCTTCTTCTTGGCAGCCGGCTTCTTGGCAGCAGGCTTCTTCGCGGCAGCCTTCTTGGCGGCCGGCTTCTTGGCAGCAGCCTTCTTGGCGGCCGGCTTCTTCGCAGCAGCCTTCTTGGCGGCCGGCTTCTTCGCAGCAGCCTTCTTCACCGCCTTCTTGGCGGCCGGCTTCTTCGCAGCAGCCTTCTTCACCGCCTTCTTGGCGGCCGGCTTCTTCGCGGCGGCCTTCTTCACCGCCTTCTTCGCAACCTTCTTCGCCGCCGGCTTCTTGGCAGCGGCTTTCTTCACTGCCTTCTTGGCAGCGGGCTTCTTCGCAGCTTTCTTAACGGCCATGGGATGGCTCCTCGTCAATGGGTACAGCTCGGTTAACGCCCAGTTTCGAAACACACCGCGGGAGTCGGACCCGCGATCGACCGCCGGCGCGCCAGGCGCACCGGACCGGATGAGGCGACGGCACGCGATGCGAATCCGCTGCCGCCTTGGGACGTCCCGCGCCCATTAAAAAACCCGCGGCGACGATCGCAGCAGGTTTCGATCATGGACGTCTCCGGATCCGTGGAGGCGCTTTTCGCAGGGGAAGCGAAGCCCGCGTGCACCGTGCCGATCCTGCTGGCGGGGGTGCGCGCATGTCTGCCGGCTGTCGCGTCGTGTCTGCTCACTCGCTTCCGCAGGGAACGTCTGCTGGGCGAAACCTAATCACGGTTTTTTCGAGTGTCAACAGCTGCGCGCGAAGTTTTTCGCGGCGCGGCGACGGCGACGCCGCACGACGCCCACGCAAGCATCCATGCAGCGCCGCCGATGCGATCGTTCGATCCGCACTCTCGGTCAAAATCTATTGCACGAAAGCGAGTAATGGCGCGCACTCCAGCGATCATGGCGAAATTTTGTCCATGCGGGGAAGGTACTTCGCCAGGTGCTTGCGGCACGCCCGCTCGACTTCTTCAGGCGTTATTAGCGACGCATCGCCAAGTACTCGGATTTCGCGGCGCACAAGCGCCGATGCGCAGAAAATGCGCGAACTCCGACGGCCTTCGCAAGGCCGCGCGAGCGCGACGACGACGCCGGAAACGAAAGACCCGCGGTGTCGCCACCGCGGGTCTTCGCAAGAAACCGGAGGCGACGAATCAGTGTTCGTCTTCTTCCAGCGCCTCGGCGTAGGCGTCCGGATCCAGCAGTTCGTTGAGCTGTTCGGCGTCGTCCATCTGCAGGACGAACAGCCAACCGTCGCCGTAGGCGTCCTCGTTGATCGTCTCCGGCTTGTCGGCGAGCGCGGCGTTCACCTCGACCACCTTGCCGCTGACCGGCGCGTACACGTCGGATGCCGCCTTGACTGATTCCACCACCGCGCAGGCATTGCCGGCCTCGACGGTGTCGCCGACGTTCGGCAGTTCCACGTACACCAGGTCGCCGAGCAGGCCCTGTGCGTGGTCGGAGATGCCCACGGTGGCCTTGCCGTCGCCTTCGACGCGGATCCATTCGTGGGACTTGAGGAACTTGAGGTCGCCGGGGATCTCGCTCATGGCTGGCTCCAGGGAATGTTGCGGTGGTGGGGATGCGGGAAGTCTAGCGAAGCGCGGGCGGAAAGTTCAGATGCCGGGCTGCACGATGTTGTCGCGGACGAACGGGAACTTGACCACGCGCACCGGCACCTCGCGGCCACGGATGTCGACCCGCACCTCGCCCGGATCGCCCGCCGGGATGCGGGCGAAGGCGATCGCCTTGCCGATGGTCGGCGAGAACGTGCCGGACAGGATCTCGCCCTCGCCGCTGGCGGCCAGCACCTTCTGGCCGTGGCGCAGCACGCCCTTCTCGTCCATCACCAGGCCGACCATCTGCCGCGCACTGCCGGCGGCCTGCTGCGCCTCCAGCGCGGCGCGGCCAACGAACTCGCGCGGCGCGCCATCGGCATCCCCGTCCAGCGCCACGGTCCAGGCCAGGGCGGCCTCGAACGGCGACACGGTCTCGTCCATGTCCTGGCCGTACAGGTTCATGCCGGCCTCCAGGCGCAGGGTGTCGCGCGCGCCCAGGCCGGCCGGCTTCACGCCCGCCGCCAGCAGCGCGTTCCAGAACGCGACGGTCTGCGCCTCCGGCACGATCACCTCGAAGCCGTCCTCGCCGGTGTAGCCGGTGCGGGCGACGAACACTTCGACGCCGTCGGTCGTGCGCGCCTCGCGGGCGGCGAAGCGCGCCAGCTTCGACACCGGCGCGCGATCCTCCTCGCGCAGCAGGCCGATGACGCGCGCGCGGGCATTCGGCCCCTGCACCGCGACCATCCCGAACTCGGGGCGCTCCCTGACCTCCACCCCGAACGCACCGGCCTGCACGGTGATCCAGGCCACGTCCTTCTCGCGGGTGGCGGCGTTCACCACCAGCCGGAACCAGTCTTCCGACATGAAATAGACGATCAGGTCGTCGATCACCCCGCCCTGCGGGTTGAGCATGGTGGTGTAGAGCGCCTTGCCCGGCTTCTGCAGCTTGTCCACCGAATTGGCGACCAGGTGGCGCAGGAACGCGCGGGTGCGCGCGCCGGTGAGGTCGACCACGGTCATGTGGCTGACGTCGAACATGCCGGCGTCGCGGCGCACGAAGTGGTGCTCGTCGATCTGCGAGCCGTAGTGGATCGGCATGTCCCATCCACCGAAGTCCACCATCTTGGCGCCGAGCGCGCGGTGGGTGTCGTTGAGGACGGTCTTCTGGCTCATGCGCGGGATCCGGCGGCGTGGGAAACCGCGATTATCCCAGACCGGCGCGGCCATGCGCGCCGGTACGCGCTCAGGCCGGTTCGACCTGCAGGGTCATGGCGTCGCCACCGACGATCCGCACGTGGGCGCCGGCCGGCAACTCGGGGCCGGTGACGTCCCAGTAGGCATCGGCGATCTGCACCCGGCCACGGCCATCGACGATCGCGCGCTCCAGCGGCAGTACCCGGCCGACCAGCGCCGCGCTGCGACGGTTCAACGCCGGCTGGTCGCTTTCGCGGCCGCGGCCGCGGAACCAGGTGCGGTAGACCTGCACCGACACGAAGCCCAGCACCACGAACGCGGCGGCCTGCGCCAGCATCGGGATGCCGGGCACCAGCAGCACGCCGAGGAATACCGCCGCCGCCGCGAACCCCAGCCAGAGCATGAAGGCGCCCGGGGCCAGCGCCTCCGCGGCGAACAGCAGCAGGGCCAGCGCCGCCCACGCGAACACGTCCCAGCGCATGACTCAGCCCCCCGCGCCCTTGCCGCCGATCGCCGGCGGCGCCTTGCCGCCGTCGCGGCCGAGCGCATCCTTCGCCAGTTCGGCGATGCCGGCCAGCGAGCCGATCACGCCCGCCGACTCCATCGGCATCATCACGAACTTCTGGTTCGGCGCCTCGGCCAGCGCCTTGAACGCCTCGATGTACTTCTGCGCGACGAAGTAGTTGATCGCCTGCACGTTGCCGCCGGCGATCGCGTCGGACACCATCCGGGTCGCGTTCGCCTCGGCCTCGGCCAGGCGTTCGCGCGCCTCCGCCTGTCGGAACGCGGCCTCCTTCTGGCCTTCCGCGGACAGGATCGCCGACTGCTTCTCACCCTCGGCGCGCAGGATCTCGGCCTGGCGCAGGCCCTCGGCCTCCAGGATGTTGGCACGCTTCTCGCGCTCGGCCTTCATCTGCCGGGCCATGGAATCGACCAGGTCGCGCGGCGGCTGGATGTCCTTCAGCTCGATGCGGTTGACCTTGACGCCCCACGGGTGGGTGGCCTGGTCGACCGCATGCAGCACCTTGGTGTTGATCTCGTCGCGCTTGGACAGCGATTCGTCGAGGTCCATCGACCCGATCGCGGTGCGGATGTTGGTCATCACCAGGTTGAGGATGGCGATCTCCAGCTGCGCGACCTCGTAGGCGGCCTTGGCCGCGTCCAGCACCTGGAAATAGACCACGCCGTCGACCTTCACCACCGCGTTGTCCTTGGTGATGACGTCCTGGCTGGGCACGTCCATCACCTGTTCCATCATGTTGATCTTGCGCCCGATGCCCTGGTAGACCGGCATCAGGAAGTGCAGGCCCGGCGACAGCGTGTGGGTGTACTTGCCGAACGCCTCCACCGTCCATTCGTAGCCTTGCGGGACCATCCGCACCGCCTTGGCCAGCAGGACCACGCCGGCGAACAGCAGGATCAGGGTCAGCAACGTCATGAAGGTCATCGCACTTTCCTCCCTTGGATGCGGTCGAGTATAGGCAGGCGCCCCCGCGGGCACTATCGCGGCCGCCTGCGACCCTTTCCCGCGCGGGTGCATCCTCTCCTTGCAGATGGCCGCTTCCAGCTTCGCGATCGACGTCCCCGCCTCCCTGCTCGCGCGTGCGCGCGGCGGGGACCGGGCGGCGTTCGAGCAGCTCTACCGCTGGTTCGAGCGGCCGGTGTTCACCCTGGCGCTGCGCATCTGCGGCGACCGCGCGGAGGCCGACGAAGTGCTGCAGGACACGATGCTCAAGGTG
>JAFLEC010000073.1 GCA_017302095.1 Lysobacterales bacterium
GGGCGCGCGGACCGCTGCGCTCGCCTCGGCCACGGCCGCCGCCGCTTCGCCCACCGCCGCGCTTGGCGTCCTCGGCGGCACGCGCCTCGCGCACCTCCTTGAAGATTTCGCTGATGCTCTCGCCGTCCTCGGCGACCGCCTCCACCCCTTCGCGCGGCGCGCGCGGCAGCGCGGTCAGCAGTTCCTGGGTGACCGGCTCGGACGGGATCTTCTGCTCGATGTAGGCCTCGATGTCGGGCAGCGACATCGCATAGCGCTCGCAGGCGAAGCTGATCGCGTCGCCCTCCGCGCCGAGCCGCGCGGTGCGGCCGATGCGATGCACGTAGTCCTCGGCATCGAACGGCAGGTCGTAGTTGTAGACGTGGCTGACGCCGTCGATGTGCAGGCCGCGGGCGGCGACGTCGGTGGCCACCAGCAATTCCAGCTGGCCGGCCTGGAACTTCTTCAGCAGCGACTCGCGCTTCTTCTGCGGCACGTCGCCGCTGAGCACGCCGACCCGGTAGCCGGCGCGGTCCAGCGCGCGCGCGACGCGCTCCACGAACGCCTTGGTGTTGACGAACACCATCGTCCGCGCGCCCTCGCTGCGCGACAGCAGGCCCAGCAGCAACGGGATCTTCTCGTCGTCGGCCGGGTAGTAGAGCTTCTGGCGGACCCGCGCGGCGGTGATGGTCTCGGCTTCGACGACCAGCTTCTCCGGCTCGTTCATGTGCTCGTAGGCCAGCTCCAGCACGCGGTGGCTGAGGGTGGCGCTGAACAGCAGGGTCTGGCGGGTGCCGCGCTCGGGCATCCGCCGCAGCAGGAAGCGGATGTCCTTGATGAAACCGAGGTCGAACATGCGGTCGGCCTCGTCCAGCACGCACATCTCGCACGCATGCAGGGACACCACGCGATGCTGCTTGACGTAGTCGATCAGCCGCCCCGGGGTGGCGATGATCACGTCGGCGCCGGCCTGCAGCAGCGCGCGCTGCTTGTCGTAGTCCACGCCGCCGTAGACCAGGGCGAACTTCAGGCCGAGGTCGGACGCGAACTTCACCGCATCCTTGTGGATCTGGATGGCGAGTTCGCGGGTCGGGGCAAGGATCAGAGCGCGCGGATCCTCCGGCTTGCGGTCTGCCAGCGCAGGGCGCTTGAGCAGGCGGTCGATCACCGCGACCAGGAAGGCCAGGGTCTTGCCGGTGCCGGTCTGCGCCTGGCCCGCCACGTCGCGGCCGGCCAGCGCCAGCGGCAGGGTCAGTGCCTGGATCGGCGTGCAGCGGGTGAAGCCGGCGGCTTCCAGCCCGGCGAGCAGGGCCGGATGCAAGTCGAAGGAGGAAAAGGTGACGTCGGTCAGGGGCTTGTCGGACACGGAGGCGTTCCTGTCGGGCAGCGGCCCGGCGCGTCGGCCGGGCGGCTTGCGTGTACGGAGGCAGCCGCGCAGACTGCCGGGAAGGATTCCGGGGCTGGTCGTTCCCGGCACGGCACCGCGCTTGCAAAAGCCGCGACGCATCCCCATCAGTCTAGCATCCCCGGCCCAGGCGACCGATCAGGCCGCCATCGCCCCCTCCCGGAGCCCCCCCATGAGCGATTCCGTGCTGCACGCCACCGATGCCGATTTCGACAGCCACGTCCTGCAGTCCGACGTACCGGTGCTGGTCGATTTCTGGGCGCCCTGGTGCGGCCCCTGCAAGATGATCGCCCCCGCGCTGGACCAGCTCGCGGGCGAGTACGCCGGCAAGGCGAAGATCGTGAAGGTCGATGTCGACCAGAACCCGGCGACCGCGATGAAGTTCCGCGTGCGCTCGATCCCGATGCTGCTGGTGTTCAAGGACGGCCAGATCCACGGCCAGCAGATCGGCGCGGTGGGCAAGGCCCAGCTTGCGCAGCTACTCGACAAGGCGCTCTGAGTCCCTCTCCGCCGCCGTGCCCGCACGCGGGCGCGGCAACACTGCTGGGGCAGGCCGGGCTGAACCCCACCGCCCCGCGCAGTTGCGCGCAATGCCGCGCCGGTGCTAGCTTGAGCCTGAACCCGGCGCCGTGACACCGCCCGATGGGCGCGCCGCACCCCCTCTGATCCACTCCCACGATCCCGCCCGCAGCCTGCGGGCGCTCGCAACGCAAGCGAGGACTCCACCCTTGTCAGACCCGACCAACGACGCCGGCGAAGTCGCCGAGAGCGTGCCTGCCGAAAAGCGCGCCGTGCGCAAGACCCGCGTGGCCAAGCCCAAGGACGCCTTGGCGATCCCGCCGCTCGAAGATCCGAAGCCCGCGCCTGCACCCGCGCCAGCCGCAGCGCCTGCGGCCGCGGCATCGGCGCCGCAAGCGCCCCGCCCCCACCAGGAACCGCAGTCGCAGGCCCAGCAATCCCAGGACGCCGGCGCATCGCAGGATGCCGGCGACCACGGCGGCGGCGAGCAGGGTGGCCAGGGGCACCGCATGAGCCGCCGCGAGCGCTTCAAGAACCGCCGCGACCGCCAACGCGACCGCTATCGCGAGGGCGGCCTGCCGGACGACGGCGGCAACGGCAACGGCGAATCCTTCGTGCCGCGCCCGCACCCGCAGGTGCCGGAGGGCTTCCCGGCCTATTCGCTGGGCGACCTCAAGCGCATGCCCGCACCGCGCCTGCTGGACATCGCCGAGCAGCTGCAGATCAGCGAAGGCGTGGCCCGTGCGCGCAAGCAGGACATCATCTTCGCGATCCTGAAGGTGCTCACCCGCCACGGCGAAGGCGTGCAGGCCGACGGCGTGCTGGAGATCCTGCCGGACGGCTTCGGCTTCCTGCGCGCGGCCGAAGCCAGCTACCTGGCCGGCCCCGACGATACCTACATCTCGCCCAGCCAGATCCGCCGCTTCAACCTGCGCACCGGCGACCACGTCTCCGGGCGCATCCGCTGGCCGAAGGACGGCGAGCGCTACTTCGCGCTGAACATCGTCGACACGATCAACGGCGAGCCGATCGAGGCCTCCAAGAACAAGACCCTGTTCGAGAACCTCACCCCGCTGTTCCCGCGCAAGCGCTTCAAGCTGGAGCGCGGCGACGGTTCCAGCGAGGACATCACCGGTCGCATCCTCGACCTGATGGCGCCGCAGGGCAAGGGCCAGCGCGCCCTGATCGTCAGCCCGCCCAAGGCCGGCAAGACGATGATGATGCAGCAGATCGCCACCGCGATCACGAGCAACCACCCGGACGTGCACCTGATCGTGCTGCTGATCGACGAGCGCCCGGAGGAAGTGACCGAGATGCAGCGCACCGTGCGCGGCGAGGTCATCTCCTCCACCTTCGACGAGCCCGCCGCGCGCCACGTGCAGGTCGCCGAGATGGTGATCGAGCGCGCCAAGCGCCTGGTCGAGCACAAGAAGGACGTGGTGATCCTGCTCGACTCGATCACCCGCCTTGCCCGCGCCTACAACAACGTTATGCCGAGCAGCGGCAAGGTGCTGACCGGCGGCGTGGATTCCAACGCGATGCACCGCCCGAAGCGCTTCTTCGGCGCCGCGCGCAACGTCGAGGAAGGCGGCTCGCTGACCATCATCGCCACCGCCCTGGTCGACACCGGCAGCGCGATGGACAAGGTGATCTACGAGGAGTTCAAGGGCACCGGCAACTCGGAAGTCCACCTGGACCGCCGGATCACCGAGAAGCGCGTGTACCCGGCGATCGGCGTGAACCTCTCCGGCACCCGCCGCGAGGACCTGCTGATCGAGCCCGAACTGCTGCAGAAGATCTGGATCCTGCGCAAGTTGCTGCACCCGATGGACGAGATCGCGGCGATGGAGTTCCTGCTCGACAAGATGAAGAACACCAAGTCCAACGACGAGTTCTTCAGCAGCATGAAGCGCTGATCCCGCGGAATCCGGCCCTGGCGCACGCAATCGTGGCTGCAACCCCGCTGCTGCTGTGCCACGTGCCGAAGACCGCGGGCACGGCGTTGCGGCACCTGGTGCACGCTCTCGCGCCCGGCACCTGCTTCGCCTATGGCCGGCAGTTGTCGCTGCTCGACCCGGACCTGGACTTCATCGACCGCTTCCGGAAGTCCCCGTTGCCACCCGTGGTGATGGGGCATTTCTCTTTCGGCGTGCATCGCTTCCTGGCGGTGCCGCCGCGCTACGCGATCGTCCTGCGCGAGCCCGTGGCCCGCGTCGTGTCGCTCTACCGCTACCAGCGCTCCCTGCCTGACTCACCGTTCGCCGCGCATTTCCGCGAGGATGCTTCGCTGGCCGCCTTCGTACGCAGCGGCATCACCGAGATGACCAACAACCACATGTGCCGGATGGTCGCCGGCATCGCACCGGACGTCGGCAAGGTCATCACCGGCTCCTGGTTGCTGGATTGCGCCCTGCACAACCTCGAACGCTTCTTCCCGCTGGTCGGGACGCATGAACGCCTCGACGACTTCCTCGCCGGGTTGCGCGCGCAGATGCGATGGCCCGAAGGCACCTTGCCGCGGGAAAACGTCACCCCCGGGGACCATCCCTCGGTCGACGACGCCACCATGGATGTGCTGCTTGAACGCAATGCGCTGGACATGGCGTTGTATGCGTTCGTGGAGAAATCGCTCGCGGCACGACGCCCGTCCGCCCCCCCCTGAGCGGTGCCGATCCGCGAGCCGCCCTTGCGGCAATCCCCGCCGCCGTGGTCTTCCGCAAATCCAGGCCGGCCGACGCCGGCAACGCGACGCGAGGACACCCGACTTCGCACGCACGACCCTCGCGACGCTGGCCGATGTGCGGACGATGACGATGGCATGCACGACCAGCAGCGGCATCCTCGCGGCGACTCGAAGAAGCGGAGCACCTTGCCGATCAGGCTGTGGTCGCTGATCCCGGAGCGGAGCTTTTCGCAGGGATGTCGGGTGCGGTCAGGCCGGAGACGCGGTATCCCGCTTGGGCGAGGGTCGGCTCGGTGCGCGCCCGCCCCTATCGACAGCGGCGGCAGGCCCTCACGCATCGTGGGCGTCTTGTTTTCCTCGTCACGGTTCAGCCAGCGGGGGATGGAATCACCTTGATCGGGGAGTTCTGCGCAATTGGCCGCAAGGCATCGCCGCCACCAGCGGCAATGCATTCCTTCGAGGTGATGGCATGCGCCTGCAAATCCGCGAGATAGCGCTTGCGCCATTCGCTCACGGTCTCGTGACGGTGTCCAGTGTCAAGAACGAACTCGACCGGGTAGCTCATCTGGGTCGATACGGATCGACCGTCCACCTGCTCCGGCTCGTAACGCAAGTTTTCGACCCATTTCTTCAGCGCCGGATGAAACAGCTTCGCCAGCTTGTTGCCGCCGTCCAGCGTTTCGATGTTGTCCAAGATCGGCTTGCCATTCGGCTGGATCGAATAGCCAACCCTGAACGTACCCGCGTAGCCTTTCACCTGGGCCTCGATCGGATAACTCGGCGGCGGCAGCCTGTCAGCAGCGGCAACGATCCGCGGACCATTGCCCTTGAAATCAAGCCCCAGCTTGAAGGCGCCTCCTGCCTCGGTCGGGACGGCACAGGCGCCAACTTGCACGAATGTCACCGCACTGACTGGCGTGCCGTTCACTTTGGCGGGCTGGTACTGCCAGCTGGCCACGCGCTTCTCGATGTAAGCGCGGATCGACTCCGGCAGGTCGGCCGGTGCCTCGACCTTCACCGGCTTGCCGGCGGCATCGACCTCAACGCGCACGCTGGCGTTGAAGGCCACGACGTCTGCCTTGGCCTGCGCCGGTTCTGCTGCCTGCACGGGGGCCGCGCCCAGCAAACCCGCATACACCGCGATACACGCGAGCTTCGAGATGTTCATCATCAGAGCGCCTTGCCGATGATGCTCTTGTCGCTCAATTCGAATGGTGAGACACCGGCCAGCATTTCGTTGGTGTCGAGATCGGAAACGCCAACCTTCGCAGCCTCCCCGCCGGACAGCCACGGCGCGGTGAGGTTGGGGCCGCGGAATTCGTGGCGCCACCTGCCCGCCAGTCCGTCTCCATCACCGGGCGAAAGACCGAGCGTATACGCCACCGGCACGCGCACGGTCAGGTGCTTGGGCAGCAACTTGCCCGGATCCTCGGCCTCGACCGTGAATTTCCATCGCTTTGCGACATCACCGGCATTGCGCTCCAGCATCGCGCGTGCGCGATCCAGCAACGCGGCACCACCCTTGACGTTCAACAGGCTCGATTGGGCAGCGAACACCTCGGCCACGGTGCCGTCCGGATTCAGGCGCAGGTTCAGCAGTACGATGCCCTCGACGCCGGATCGCTGCAGGCCGGACGGATACTTCGGAGGGGTCATCGCCTTCGAAGAGATCAAGACTGGCGGATCGGGATCCTCGCCGGCCACGTTGATGCGCGGATGCGCCTTGCGGCTGGCCCGCTCGGCTTCGTGCTCCGCCCGGGTGTTGGGGCGGAACACCACGTTGTCGACGGTCACCCGATAGCCCTCCGCGACCTCCTCGGCCGCCAGGGTGATGCGCATCGGAGACGCCGCCATCACCGGCTTGCCATCGACCAGCACCGGCTTGAAACGCCACTTGGGCACCGCGCGCTTGACCAATGCCTCGACCTGCGGATCGAGCTTGGTGATGAGCCGGTAATCGACGACACCACCCTCCGGGCCGATGGTCAACTCTCCGTCGACGCGCAGGGTCAGCACGCTCTCACCCTGCGCCGCCGGCTCGTTGCCGGCCTGCGTCGATCCGAACGCCAATGCCAGCGCCAGCAGCACCGCCATCTTCCTTGTGGCCATCGTTCCATCCCCGAACCAGTGCGGACCGAGCATGCGTGGCGCGCCCCGGGGCGTCAATGGTCGATACTGCACGTCCTTCACGGAGGCATGGCATGCACGGCGGCGGACTCGAACTCGCGTTGGTGTTCCTGCTCGCGGCGGTGCTCGCGGTGCCGGTGTTCAAGCGCTTCGGACTCGGCGCGGTGCTCGGCTACCTGGCCGCGGGCGCGCTGCTCGGGCCGCATGCGCTGGCGGTGGTGCGCGATGCCGACCGCGTGCTGGCCGCCAGCGAGATCGGGGTGGTGATGCTGCTGTTCGTGATCGGGCTGGAACTGTCGCTGCCGCGCCTGAAGGTGATGCGGCGGCCGATCTTCGGCGTCGGGGGATTGCAGGTGCTGCTGTCCGGGATCGCGCTGGCGCTGCTGTCGATGGGCGCAGGCCTGGGGTGGAAGGCCGCGCTGGTGGTCGGCCTCGGGCTGGCGCTGTCGTCCACCGCGGTGGGCCTGCAGCTGCTCGCCGAGCGCAAGGAGCTCACCGCCGAACACGGGCGCCTTGCGTTCGCGATCCTGCTGTTCCAGGACCTCGCCGCGATCCCGCTGCTGGCCGCGATCCCGCTGCTCGGCGTGCACGCCGCCGCCGGCGACGGCAACGGCTGGCTGGCGGTGGCCAGGGCGGTCGCAGCGATCGCCGCGCTGGTGCTGGGCGGTCGCTACCTGCTGCGGCACGTGTTCCGGGTGATCGCACGCACCGGCATGCCCGAGGTGTTCACCGCCGCCGCCCTGCTGGTGGTGCTGGGCAGTGCGTGGCTGATGCAGCTGGCGGGCCTGAGCGCGGGACTCGGCGCGTTCCTCGCCGGCGTGCTGCTGGCGGAATCCGAATTCCGGCACGAACTGGAATCGCAGATCCAGCCGTTCGAAGGCCTGCTGCTCGGGCTGTTCTTCATGGCCGTGGGCATGAGCATCGACCTGCAGCGGGTCGCCGCCGAACCGTTGGTCATCGTCGCTGCCACCGGCGCACTGCTGGCGGTGAAGTTCGCGGTGCTGCTGGGGCTGGGCCTGCGCCCGGGACGGCTGGACCTGCGCGGCAGCCTGCTGCTGGCCGGCACCCTCGCGCTGGGCGGCGAATTCGCCTTCGTGGTGTTCGGCGAGGCCGCGAAGGCCGGGCTGCTGGACGCGCCGCAGCGCGACCGGCTGGTGGCGATCGTCGGCCTGTCGATGGCGGCGACGCCACTGCTGCTGTTGCTGATCTCGCGGCTGGCGCCGAAGCCGGGCGGCAAGCCGGCGCGCGCCTACGACCGCATCCCCGACGAGCATCCGCACGTGATGGTCGCCGGCTTCGGCCGCTTCGGTCAGATCGTGGCGCGCCTGCTGTGGGCGCAGAAGATCCCGTTCATCGCGATCGACCCCGACGTCGAGCAGGTCGACTTCGTGCGCCGCTTCGGCAACCAGATCTACTACGGCGACCCGACCCGGCTGGACCTGCTGCGGTCCGCCGGTGCCGCCGGGGTGAAGCTGTTCGTGGTCGCGCTGGACGACATGGAGGCCAGCCTGCGCCTGGTCGGCCTGCTGCGCAGCCACTACCCGGACGCGATCGTGTTCGCGCGCGCGCGCGACCGTCGCCACGCCTGGCAACTGACCGACCTCGGGGCGCGGCCGATGCGCGAATTGTTCGGCAGCAGCCTGGAGATGGGGCGCGAGGTGCTGGTCGCGCTGGGCATGGACCCGGCGCTGGCGGAAGCCCGCGCGCAGCAGTTCCGCGCCTTCGACGAACGCCTGATGGAAGCGCAGCGCCTGTTGCAGGACGACGAGGACGCACTGCTGCAGAGCGCGCAGGACGCGCGCCGCGAGTTGGCGGAGTTGTTCGAAGCCGATGCCGGCGAGGGGGCGCTCGGGCGGATCGTGCAGCGCCGCGACTGAAGCGATGCCGCGCCGCGCGCGGCGATCGCGGAGCGCATTCGCGATGTGCTTCCTGCGCCAGTCGCGCAGGCCATGCCCGATGTGCTTCCTGCGCTAATCGCGCAGGCCATGCCCGATGTGCTTCCTGCGCTAATCGCGCAGGCCATGCCCGATGTGCTTCCTGCGCTAATCGCGCAGGCCATGCCCGATGTGCTTCCTGCGCTAATCGCGCAGGAAGCGCGCCATCGAGACTTGCGCCGGCGGGGCGCCGCTCGGTACCAGCTCGGCGGCGAGGTCGACGTAACCGCGCATCACCGCGATGTCGCGCGGCGTGCGGTTGAGGGTATCGCGCGCGTTGGCATCGGCGCCGGCGCTCAGCAGGGCCTGCGCGGTCCGCATCAAGCCATGCAGCGCAGCCAGGTGCAGCGGCCCGAAACCCCGGCCATCGCGCGCATCGAGGCGCACGCCCTCGTCGAACAGGCGCTCCAGTCCCGCAAGCAGCACGTCCTCGGTGCTCGGCGTCCCCGGTTCGGCGCGCGCGCCAAGCAGGAGCAGGAGGGGGGTCAGGCCATTGCCGGCGACCGCCTGCGGATCGGCGCCGGCCAGCAGCAGGGTGTCGAGCAAGGCGACCAGGCGGGTGCGCTCGCGCGCGGTGAAACCGTAGAGAGCCGCGCAATGCAGCGGGGTCAGGCCCTGCGCATCGTGCGCGTGCAGGTCGGCACCGGCGGCGAGCAGGCGTGCGGCGAGTTCCGGCAGGCCGAGCGCGGCTGCCAGCATCAGCACGGTGACGTCGCCGGGCAGCCGTTGTTCGAGTCCCGCGCCGGCCTCCAGCAGGCGCTCGACGATCTCCAGCTGGCGCATGCTGACCGCGGCCGACAGCGGGGTGGCACCGGTGTTCGCGGCCAGCGCCGGATCCGCGCCGCGCGCCAGCAGCAGTTCCACCAGCGCGCGATGCCCGCCCCCGGCCGCACGCAAGAGGGCGCTGCAGCCTTGGCTGTCCACCGCG
>JAFLEC010000074.1 GCA_017302095.1 Lysobacterales bacterium
CGCATCGCGCCGCTCGACGGCAAGCCGCGCGGCGTGCCGCAGGCGGCGATGGTGACGCTGCGCATCGATGCCGGCCGCACCGACAAACTGCGCCCGGGCGATATCGTCGGTGCGCTCACCGGCGAGGCCGGGCTGGCCAAGGACGCGATCGGCAAGATCGACGTGTTCGCGACCCGCAGCTACGTCGCCATCGCGCGCACGCAGGCCGGACAGGCGCTGGAGCGCCTGCGCGCCGGCAAGGTCAAGGGCCGGCGCTTCCGCATCCACCCCTTGTAGTGCAGTCGACTCAGGACGTCGGCTGCGCCGCCTGCCGCAGGGCCTGCACGAACACTTCGGGCGGTTGACCGCCGCTGACCAGCAACCGCCGCTCGATGATCACCGCCGGCACGCTGCGGATGCCGAGCTCCTGGAAGAAGCGCTCGGCGGCGCGCACCTCGTCCGCGTACAGGCCGGAAGCCAGCACCTCGCGCGCGCGCGCCGGATCCAGGCCGACGCCCGCCGCGAGCTCGGCCAGCACCGCATGGTCACTGACGTCCAGGCCTTCGCTGAAATTCGCCACCAGCAACGCGCGCTTCAGCGGCAATTGGCGCGCCGGCGCCTCGGCCGCGGCCCAG
The DNA here is from genome assembly GCA_017302095.1 of Lysobacterales bacterium. Classification (GTDB taxonomy): domain Bacteria; phylum Pseudomonadota; class Gammaproteobacteria; order Xanthomonadales; family Xanthomonadaceae; genus Thermomonas. Next base: position 615 of record JAFLEC010000074.1, read on the forward strand.
TGCAGCAGGCGATGGGCGTCGAAGGTGTTCCAGGTGCGGCTGCGCGCGTTGAAGTCGAACCGGAAGCCCAGCTCCGCGCCGCGGTCGCGGATGCGCGCCTGGTTCTCGGCCAGTTGCGCATCGCTCATGCCGTACTTGCGCTTGAGGGTCTCGGCGACGTCGGCGCCCTCCGCCGGCATCGTCGGATCGAGTTCGAACGGCTGCACGTGCAGCTCCGCCTCGACCTCGCCCTGCAGCTGGCGCAGGGCCTGCTCCAGCGAGGCCAGGCCGATCGCGCACCACGGACAGACCACGTCGGAGACGAGGTCGATGCGGAGGGTGGTGGGCGTCGCAGCAGCCATGGCGGTCATTCGCGCAGGGGAACGTCCAGGTAACTGCTGCCGTACCAGCGGATTTCAAGGGGATCGCCGGCATCGGCGATGGTCTCGTCGGAGGGGTCCTTGCCGCTGCCGAGGTTGAGCTGGCGGTCCGGCTGCTTGACCACGCCCAGCGTCACCACGATGCGGCTGCCGGTGGCCAGCTTGCGACCGAGCAGGCGCGTGTCCTTCACGACCAGCCGCTGCGGCACGCCAGGTTGCAGCAGCCGGCGCTGGCGACGGTCCGCGTTGTAGCTGGCACGCTGCAGCCAGTACGCCAGTTCGAGGTACTCGCCGGCGGCATTGCGTTCGAAGATGCTGATGGCGATGTCGACGTCACGCTTGTTGACGATGAAGTCGAGCACGCCCTGGAACGCCCCGGCGAGCTCGATCTCCTGCGGCAAGACGTCGCCGACGAAGACCAGGCCTGCATGCGGATCCAGCTTCGGGTTGGCCGCGTTCGGCGATGGCGTCCAATCGGCATCGCCGCGGTCCCGGAAATCGACGCGCTGGCGGGTGGACGCCTGCGGTTGCGACTGGGTCGACAGCGCCTGTGCGTCGTCCGTCGCGCCGGGCACCAGGAACAGCCGCTGCATGCGCGACGCCATCGCCTCCAGCGTGTGCGCGTGCCGCCAGGCATCGGCACCCATCACCTGCCAGTTCACCCGATCGGCCAGCAGTGCCGGCTTCGGCCCACCCTTCAGCACATGGTCGAACCACGCCAGCCGCAGCGCCTGCAGGTCGAGGCGCGCGGACGGATCCACGCTGTAGCCCTGCACCATCGGCGGCACGCCCGTCTGCATCGTGAAATGCTCGAACGGCCCGATCAGCAGGGTGTGGTCTGCACCTGGGCGGTGACGCAGGTGTTCGCGGAAGTAATGCAGCGCGCCGGCCTGCGCGCCATCGAAATAACCGGTGGTCGCGAACACGGGGATGTCGATGGCGGCGAAATCCTCGCCCTGCGGGATCATCGCTTGCCAATATCCGTCGTAATCCGGGTGCCGCAACCAGTTGGCGAACACCGGGTTTGCGCTGCCGTCGATGGCGGGCAGGTCGCGATAGGCGCGCCCGCTGGCGTACCAGGCACGGTTCAGCGCCGCCCAGCGCGCGGCATCGCCATAGCGGGCGTCGTCCAGCGCGCGGTTGCTGGCCGCGTAGAACGGCCATGGGTACATGAAGTTGAAGAACGTGCCGCCTTCCATCGGCACGTCGATGCCCGGCGCCAGCGTGGCCGAGGCGGCGATCGCCTTCAGCGCCTTCGGCCGGTGTTTCGACGCGGCCCACTGCACGTAACCGCTGTGGCTGCCGCCGAACATGCCGACGCGGCCGTCATTCCACGGCTGCGCGGCGATCCAGTCGATCACCGCCGTGGCATCGGCACCGTCGTGCTCCCAGGGGACGATGGCATCGGTGCTGCGACCCTTGCCGCGCGCATAGGCCACCACGCCCGCGTAGCCATGCGCGGCCATTTTCTTGGCATCGCCCCAGGCCCAGTCGTCGTTGGCATAGATGGTGAACTGCAGCAGGGCGGGCAACGGCGGTGCCTTGGCCGGCCGCACCATCAGCACCGCGAGGTGCGCGCCATCGGCCGTACGCACCATCGCGTCGCGGTCGATCGCGTAGCGGCGCGCGTCGTCCTGCTTCAGCGCGGCGTCGAACAGCGGCACGAATGCAGAATAGGTGGCGTGCACCTGGTACTTGCGGAGCAGCTCCAGCGCCTCCGGCAATGGCAGGCGCCTGCGCCCGGCGACCTTGGCCAGCGCATCGTCGAGTTCCCCACGCATGCGCGGCACGCTGGCGCCGAACGAGAACTCCGCCTGCAACGCGACCTTGTCGTCCAAGTCGCCGAAACGCTGGGCAAAGGTCTCGCGCCAGGCCTGCGCGAAGGGGATGCCGCGCTTCGCCTGCGTGTCCCTGGCGCGTGCGTACACCTCGTACTGCAGGTACAGCGGCGGCTGCGTGGGTGGATCCCCGCGCAGGGCACGGAGCGCCTCGATCGTGGCGACGGCCTGTGCATGCCGACCCGCCACCGCCTCCAGGCGGAACCGGGTGGCGAGGTAGCGCGCCCGGTCTTCATCGCGGTAGGCGGCCAGCGCGTCGCGCGCCAGCACGGACATCGCGCGGTCGGTGCCATCGCCCCCCATTCCGGCCGGGACGCGCAACTCCTGCGCGAAAGCAGGCCATGCAAGCAGCGTGAGCAATACCGCGAGCAGGCGGCGCATCGGCTTACAGCATCGGCAGCTTGAGGCCCTGCTCGCGCGCGCACTGCTGCGCGATCTCGTAACCCGCATCGGCATGCCGCATCACGCCTGTTCCCGGATCGTTCCAGAGCACGCGGGCGATGCGGCGGTCGGCGGCCTCGCTGCCGTCGCAGACGATGACCACGCCGCTGTGCTGCGAGTAGCCCATGCCGACGCCGCCACCGTGGTGCAGGCTGACCCACGTCGCGCCACCGGCGACGTTGAGCATAGCGTTGAGCAGCGGCCAGTCGGACACCGCATCGGAGCCATCCTTCATCGCTTCGGTTTCGCGATTGGGCGATGCGACGGAACCGGAATCCAGGTGGTCGCGGCCGATCACCACCGGCGCCTTGAGTTCGCCGTTGCGCACCATCTCGTTGAACGCCAGGCCCAGCTTGTGGCGTAGGCCAAGGCCCACCCAGCAGATGCGCGCCGGCAGGCCTTGGAACGAAATGCGCTCGCGGGCCATGTCCAGCCAGCGATGCAGGTGGGCATCGTCGGGGATCAGTTCCTTGACCTTGGCGTCGGTCCTGTAGATGTCTTCAGGATCGCCGCTCAACGCGACCCAGCGGAACGGGCCGACGCCGCGGCAGAACAGCGGCCGCACGTAGGCCGGCACGAAGCCGGGGAAATCGAAGGCGTTCGCGCAGCCTTCGTCCTTCGCCATCTGGCGGATGTTGTTGCCGTAATCGACGGTCGGAATGCCGGCGGCGTGGAAGGCCAGCATCGCCTCCACGTGCACGCGCATCGACTGCTTGGCGGCGTCGCGCACCTTCGCGGGATTGGCCTGTTGTTCGGCCAGCCATTGTTCGACGGTCCAGCCGATCGGCAGGTAGCCGTGCACCGGGTCGTGCGCGCTGGTCTGGTCGGTGACGCAATCGGGGCGCACGCCGCGACGCACCAGCTCCGGCAGGATCTCGGCGGCGTTGCCGAGCAGGGCGATGGACTTCGCCTCGCCGGCCTTCGTGTATTTCTCGATGCGGGCCAGCGCGTCGTCGATGTCGGCGGCCTGTTCGTCCACGTAGCGGGTGCGCAGGCGGAAGTCGATGCTGGTCTGGCGGCACTCGATGTTGAGGCTGCACGCGCCGGCCAGCGAGGCCGCCAGCGGCTGCGCGCCGCCCATCCCGCCCAGGCCGGCGGTGAGGATCCAGCGCCCCTTGAGCGAGCCGCCGTAGTGCTGGCGCCCCATCTCCACGAAGGTCTCGTAGGTGCCCTGCACGATGCCCTGGCTGCCGATGTAGATCCACGAGCCGGCGGTCATCTGGCCGTACATCATCAGGCCCTTGCGATCCAACTCGTTGAAGTGCTCCCAGGTGGCCCAATGCGGCACCAGGTTGGAATTGGCGATCAGCACGCGCGGCGCGTCGGCATGGGTGGGGAACACGCCGACCGGCTTGCCGGATTGCACCAGCAGGGTCTCGTCGTCGCCGAGGGTCTTCAGCGTTTCGAGGATCTTGTCGTAGCAGTCCCAGTCGCGGGCGGCGCGGCCGATGCCGCCGTACACCACCAGCGAGGTCGGGTCTTCCGCCACTTCGGCATCCAGGTTGTTCTGCAGCATGCGGAACGGCGCCTCGGTCAGCCACGAGCGGCAGGTGAGCTGGTTGCCGCGTGGCGCGCGGATCTGGCGGGACGGGTCGTGGCGGCTGGACATGGCGCGGCTCCGGGAGCGAAGCGGCGATTATCGCATCGCCGCCCGCAGCGACCTCCCGGCCAAGCTCGCAGCCGGTTGCCCGGCGTGGGCCGCACCCTTCTGCGACTGTCCCCCGGCATCGGCCCAAGGCCGCTGCCTCCTCCTTGATGTAGCCGAAGGGCGCGACCCATGCCGTCCATCGGCATCGGCGCGCGTCAATCCGGCGATGGTCGAAGCCCGCGCGCCACGGTGCGGGGCAGCGCGCCGGTATCATCGCCCCATGCCCCCCGTCTTCCGCATCGCCGTGCTGGCGCTGCTGGCCCTGCTTGCCGGTTGCGCCACGCCCCCGCCCCCCGCGTCGTCCTCGCCCACCGTGGTCGTGGTCTCGATCGACGGCCTGCCCGCCAGCGTGGTCGGCAGCGGGCGCATGCCCACGCTGGACGCCATCGCCACCACCGGCACCCGCGCCGACTGGCTCACCCCCAGCTACCCCACCCTGACCTTCCCCAACCACTACACCCTGGCCACCGGCCTGCGCCCGGACCACCACGGCATCGTCCACAACAACATGCGCGACGCGCAGCTGGGGCGCTTCGTGTCGAAGGAGGCCAGCGCGCGCGATGGCCGCTGGTGGGGCGGCGAACCGATCTGGACCACCCTGCAGCGGCAGGGCGGGATCGCCGCGACGATGTTCTGGCCGGGCAGCGAGGTGGAGATCGGCGGACAGCGCCCGCGCTACTGGCTGCCGTTCAACGGCACGATGCCGGTGGAGGCGCGGGTGGACCAGGTGCTGGCGTGGCTGGACCTGCCACGCGCACGCCGCCCCCGGCTGCTGACCCTGTACCTGGAGCAATACGACGTGGCCTCGCACGCGGCGGGCATGCACTCGGCGCAGGCGCTGCAGGCGCTGGCGACCATCGATGCCGGCCTGGCCCGCCTGCGCGCGGGCCTGCAGGCGCGCGCGCTGGATGCGACCACCACCCTGATCGTGCTGTCCGACCACGGCATGGCCGACGTGCGCGGCGAGGACATCCGCTATCTCGATGACAGGGTGCCGGCGGATGCCTTCGATGCCGAATACGGCGGCCAGGTCATGGGCCTGCGCGCACGCCCCGGCCGCGAGGCCGAGGTCGAGGCCGCGGTGCTGGGCCGGCACGACCACTACGCCTGCTGGCGCAAGGGCGAAACCCCGCCGCAGTGGCAGTTCGGGCGCAACCCGCGGATCCCGCCGATCGTCTGCCAGGCCGACGACGGCTGGCGCGTGTGGCTGCATCGCTGGCCGGCACAGCCGGCGCTGAAGGGCGAGCACGGCTTCGCGCCGGAAGACCCGGGGATGCGCGCGGTGTTCGTCGCCACCGGGCCCGGGTTCCGCCCGCGCACGCGGCTGCCGGCGTTCGACAACGTCGATGTGTATCCGCTGCTGGCGCACCTGCTGCGTATCCGGCCCGCGCCCAACGACGGCCGCCTGGACCCGCTGCTGCCGGCCCTGCAGGACGCGCCATGATCCTGTGCCGGCGGATCGACAGCCCGGTGGGGCCGCTGATGCTGGCCGCCGACGACGACGGCCTGCGCCACATCGAATTCCGCGAGAACCGCCACCCCGCCGACCGCAGCGACTGGCACGGCGGCCATCACGACATCCTGCAGGCCGCCGAGGCGCAACTGGGCGAATACTTCGCCGGCCAGCGCCGCACGTTCGACCTGCCGCTGGCCCCGCAAGGCACGCCGTTCCAGCTGCAGGTGTGGCAGGCGCTGGCGCGGATTCCGTACGGCAGCACCCTCAGCTACGCGCAACTGGCGCAGGCGTTGGGCAACCCCGATGCGGTGCGCGCGGTGGGCGCCGCCAACGGGCGCAATCCGCTGCCCATCGTGCTGCCCTGCCACCGGGTGATCGGCGCCGATGGCGCACTGGTGGGCTTCGGCGGCGGCCTGCCGGTCAAGCTGCAGTTGCTGCGCCTGGAGGGCGCGCTGCCCGGTGAACAGGGCGGGTTGTTCTAGCGACGCCGACCCGGCGCTTACGCCAGCAGGATCTTCATCGCTTCGCGGTAGCGGCTGGCGATGGCCTCGCGGTCGCGGTGGTGGCCGTCCTCGACCACGCGCACGCCGGCGACTTCGACATCACGCACCAGCGGGCGGTTGCCGGCGAACACCCAGCGATCCGCCACGTCCGCGGCGATGGCGCCGGCGAGCAGCGGATGGTCGGCATCGAGCACGATCGTGTCGACCTCGTTGAAGCCGGTGCTGTCGGCAGCGCTGGCATGCACGTCGCCAAGCAGGGTGGCGGCGACGCTGGGCACGGCGACCGAGGCCGCCACGTTGCGGCGCTGCTGCACCAGGCGCTGGCCGTATTCCAGCCAGCGCAGTTCCTCCACCGGCGACACCGAGACGTGCGAGTCGGAGCCGATGCCCCAGCGGCCGCCGGCCGCCAGGTAGGTGCGCAGCGGGAACAGGCCATCGCCCAGGTTGGCTTCGGTGGTCGGGCACAGGGCGACGGTGGCGCCGCTGCGAGCGATGCCGCGCACTTCGGCATCGTCCAGGTGGGTGGCGTGGACCAGGGTCCAGCGCGGGTCGAGGTCGGTGTTGTCCAGCAGCCACTGCACCGGACGGGCGCCGCGCGCCTCCATGCATTCGCGCACTTCGGCCATCTGCTCCGCCACGTGGATGTGCAGGCGGGTATCGGCGGGCACCGCGGCCAGCACCGCGCGCATCGCTTCCGGCGGCACCGCGCGCAGGCTGTGGAAGGCGCAGCCGATGCGCAGGGTCTCCCCTTCCTTCGCGCGCAGGGCCTCGAATAGCCGCAGGTAGGCCTCGACGCCGTGGCCGAAGCGGCGCTGGCGCTCGGACAGGGGGCGGCCATCGAAGCCGCCTGTCATGTACAGCACCGGCAGCAGGGTCAGGCGGATGCCGGTGTCGCGTGCGGCGGCGATCAGCGCATCGCTCATCGCGCTGGGCGGCGTGCAGGCGTTACCGTCGGGTGCGTGGTGCAGGTAGTGGAACTCGCAGACGCTGGTGTAGCCCGCCTCCAGCATCTCCGCGTACAGCTGCGATGCCACGGCGTGCAGCAACTCGGGGGTGAAGCGCCCGGCCATGGCGTACATGGTTTCGCGCCAGGTCCAGAACGAATCGTTCGGATCGGTCTGGCGTTCGGCCAGGCCGGCCATGGCACGCTGGAAGGCATGCGAATGCAGGTTGGCGATGCCGGGCAGGCTCCAGCCGCGGGAATCACGAGAGACGAGCGACGGGTTCGACATCCGTGCATTGTCGCCCAATCGCCGGCAGGCCTGCGGTAGGCTGCACCGGGCCGGAGGACACATGGATGCAATGTTGCTCGTGGGGATGGCGTTCGCAGCCGTGGCGTTGCTCATGCTGATGGCGTATCGCCATCGTGGCGGCGGCAGTGGCGGCGATGTGGGCGGCTGGAGCGGCGGCAGCAACTGCAATGCCGATGGTGGCGGTTGCGACGGCGGCGGGGATGGCGGTGGCGGTGACTGAGCCCCGCTACGACGGCCTGCTGCTGGCGCCGGCACTGGCCACGCTGGATGCCGATGCCGGCTATGGGCTGGTCGAGGATGGCGCGCTAGCCTGGCGCGACGGCCTGCTGGCCTACGTGGGCCCGCGCAGCGGCCTGCCTGGCGATCCCGACCGCCTGGCCGACGAGGTCATCGAAGCCGACGGCCTGGTCACCCCCGGCCTGGTCGATTGCCATACCCACGTGGTGTTCGCCGGCGACCGCGCGGCGGAGTTCGAGCTGCGCCTGCAGGGCGCCAGCTATGCCGACATCGCGCGTGCCGGCGGCGGCATCCTGTCCACCGTGCGCGCGGTGCGCGCCTGCGACGAGGACGCCCTGCTGCGCGCCTCCGAGCCGCGGGTGGCGGCGCTGCTGTGCGACGGCGTGACCACGCTGGAGATCAAGTCCGGCTACGGGCTGGATTTCGACAACGAACGCAAGATGCTGCGGGTGGCGCGCGCGCTGGGCGCGGGTTGCGGCATCGACGTGCGCACCACCTATTTGGCCGCGCATGCGCTGCCGCCGGAATACGCGGGCGATGCCGACGGCTACCTCGATGCGGCCATCGGCTGGTTGCCACGGCTGCATGCCGAGGGGCTGGTGGATGCGGTGGATGCGTTCTGCGAGGGGATCGGGTTTTCGCCCGCGCAGACCCGGCGGATGTTCGCGGCGGCGCGCGCGCTGGGGCTGCCGGTGAAGCTGCACGCCGACCAGTTGAGCGACCTCGGCGGCGCGGCGCTGGCGGCCGAGTTTGGCGGGCTGTCTGCCGACCATATCGAATACACCGGCGAGGCCGGCGTCCGCGCGATGGCCGGCGCCGGCACCGTGGCGGTGCTGCTGCCCGGTGCCTTCCACGTGCTGCGCGAGACCAGGTTGCCGCCGCTGGACCTGCTGCGCGCGCGCGGCGTGCCGATGGCGGTGGCGACCGACTGCAACCCCGGCACCTCGCCGCTGCTGTCGCTGCGCCAGGCCATGCAACTGGCCTGCACCCATTTCCGGCTGACCCC
>JAFLEC010000075.1 GCA_017302095.1 Lysobacterales bacterium
TGGCCGGCCTGGTGCTGCCGGTCCCGGCCGCACTCGCAGGCGGCGCGCTGGCGACCGCGGTGCGCGCCCGGATGCGGCGATGACCGCACCCGCGGATTACCACGACCGCCTCAACACCGACTTGCTGGCACGCCTACCCCTCGGCGCGCGCCACGTCCTGGAGATCGGCTGCGGCAGCGGTGTGTTGGCGCGGGCCTACCGCTCGGGGAATCCTGCGACGGACTACACCGGCGTCGAATGCGACGCCGCCGCCGCGCGGCGCGCCCAGCTCGCCTGCACGCGGGTCGTCCTCGGCGACATCGAGACCCCGGCCTGCTGGCAGGCGCTCGACCGATTGCACCCCGCGACCGGATGGGACCTCTTCGTGCTGGGCGACGTGCTCGAGCACCTGCGCGACCCGCTGGCCACGCTGTCGGCGCTCGCGGCGCGCGCTTCGGCGGATGCCCGCTGCGTGGCCTGCATCCCCAACGTTGGCCACGTCTCGTTGGTCTACCAATTGCTGCAGGCGCGCTGGGACTACGCCGACGAGGGCCTGCTGGACCGCACCCACCTGCGCTTCTTCACCCAGCCGACGATGATGGCCCTGTTTGCGCAGGCGGGCTGGGAGGTGCAGGCCTGCACGGCGCGCGTGTTCGAGCCCGAGGCCACCGAGCGCGCGCTGCTGCCCTTGCTGGAGCTCGCCCCGCGCCTGGGCATGGCCCCCGAGGCGATGCGCCTGCACCTCTCGGCCTACCAGTGGCTGGTCGAGGCGCGCCGCAGCCAATGACGCCGCCTCAGGCGCGGCCGTCGCCCTCCAGGCCCAGGTTGGTCGGCGCTGCCTCGTAGGTGGTGCGATCGAGCAGCCCGGTTTCCTTCGCCACCAGTACCGGCACCAGCATCTGGCCGGTCACGTTGGTCATCGTCCGCATCATGTCGAGCACACGGTCGATCGCGTACAGGTAGCCGATCGCCTCCAGCGGCAACCCGGCCGCGCTCAGCACGACCGTGGCCATGATCACCGCGGTGCCCGGGACGCCAGCGGTCCCGAAGCTGCCGAGCACCGAGGCCAGGGCGATGATGAAGTACTGCGAGGCGCTCAGCTCGATCCCGGTGTACTGGGCGATGAACACCGCCGCCAGCGCCGGGTAGATCGCGCCGCAACCGTCCATCTTGATGCTGGCGCCCAGCGGCACCGCGAACGCCGCGTAATCCTTGTCCACGCCGTGGTTGTGGATCGCGCTGCGCAGCGACAACGGCAGCGCCGCGAAACTGGACGAGGCGACGAACGCCACCTGCATCGCCGGCGAGGCGCCGCGGAAGAACTTCAGCGGATTGAGCCCGTGGGCCAGCAGCAGGCCGCTGTACACGATCGCGATGTGCAGGGCGCAGGCGACGTACAGCGCCACCACGAACTGGCCCAGCGGCAACAGCTTCTCGAAACCGTAGCCGCCCACCAGCGCGGCGATCAGGCCGAAGGTGCCGAGCGGGGTGAACTCCAGCACGAACCGGGTCACCTGGATCATCAGCGCGTTGGCTTCGGCGACCAGCGCGCGCAGTTGCGTGCCCTTGTCGCCGATCCGCACCAGCGCGAACCCGACCAGGCCGGCGAAGAAGATCACCTGCAGGATCGTGTAGTTGCTCGGGACCATCACCGACAGGCCATCCGCGGTGGTGCCGGTGCCCATCGCCGCGAACGCTCGGAACGGGTTCTGCGGGACGATGTTGAACAGCACGTCCAGCGGGCCGGGGACGTCCCTGGCCTTGTAGTCCGAGGCCACCTGCAACGCGCTGACGTCGACGCCCGCCCCGGGCTTCATCGCCAGCCCGACCGCCAGGCCCACGCCGACCGCCAGCACCGCGGTGATCGCGAACCACAGGAACGTACGCCCGCCCAGCGCCGCCACCGATTGTTTGCCGTGCAGGGACGAGACCGCGCTGATCACCGCGAACAGCACCAGCGGAATCGCGATCATCTTGATCAGGTTGACGTAGACGTCGCCCAGCGGCCCGAACCAGCGTTCGGCATCGGGGCCGAACAGCCAGCCGGCGAGCGCGCCGAGCACGAAGCCCAGCACCACCCGCTTCCAGAACCGGATCCGGAACCACCAGTCGAACATGCGCGCCATCCCGCAGGCCAAACCGCGACCTTACCCGAGGCCCCGCCCGCCCGTCAGTGCCACCCATGGAACGATGCAGCATGACGGTCATCCGTTCCCGTCATAATCGGCGGATGCATCGATTCCCCCGCCTGCCGCTCCCCGTCCTCCTCTCAACCTTTGCCCTGACCGCCTGCACCGGCATCGCCCCGCGCATGTCGCCCGCAGAGCGCGCCGGGGTGCATGTCGAGGTGCCGGCGATCCAGCGCCCGCAGGGCGAAACCGCCGCGTGGTGGTTCCGCGATGGCGCCGCCCAGGCGGCCGCGCGCGGCGCGATGGCCGGTCGGGCGAAGAACCTGATCCTGTTCGTCGGCGACGGCATGAGCCTGACCACGGTCGCCGCCGCCCGCATCCTCGAGGGCCAGCGCCACGGTGGCAGCGGCGAGGAGCAGCGCCTGTCGTGGGAGGACTTCCCGGCGACCGCCCTCAGCCGCACCTACAACACCAATTCGCAGACCCCGGATTCGGCGGGCACCATGAGCGCGATGGCCACCGGCGCTAAGACCCGGCTCGGCGTGCTCAGCATCGCGCAGACCGCAGCACGCGGCGATTGCGCCGGCGCGCGCGCCGCGCCGCTGCTCACCCTGTGGGAACTGGCGGCTGCCAGCGGCATGGCGACCGGCGTGGTCACCACCACCCGCGTCACCCATGCAACTCCTGGCGCGACGTTCAGTCACAGCGCCGACCGCAACTGGGAAAGCGACGCCGAGATGCCGGAAGCCGCGCGCGCTGCCGGTTGCATCGACATCGCCCGGCAGATGATCGAAAGCCCGTTCGGCAACGGCCCCGACGTGCTGATGGGCGGCGGCCGCATGCACCTCATGCCCGCCACCCAGCGCGACCCGGAATACACCGACAAGGTCGGCGCGAGGCGCGATGGCCGTGACCTGGTGGGGGATTGGCTGCGTCGCCACCCGGGTGGCCAGTACGCCTGGAACGCCGCGCAGTTCCACGCGGCGCCGGACGACAAGCCCCTACTGGCGCTGTTCGAGCCCGACCACATGCAGTACGCACACGACCGCCCGCGCGACGGCGCCGGCGAACCGACGCTCGCCGAGATGACCCGCGCCGCCATCACGCGATTGGCCCGGGATGCCGACGGCTACGTGCTGCTGGTGGAGGGCGGGCGAATCGACCACGCCAACCATTCCGGCAACGCATACCGCGCGCTCGACGAAACCATCGGCCTGTCCGACGCGGTGCGCGCCGCGATCGAGATGACCTCGGCCGACGACACCCTGGTGCTGGTCACCGCCGACCATTCGCACACCCTCAATTTCGTCGGCTACCCGGTCCGCGGCAACCCCATCCTTGGCAAGGTCAAGGGCGCGGGCGGCGAGGATGGATCGCCCGGCAAGTTCGCGCTGGACGCGCTCGGCCTGCCCTTCACCACCCTGAGTTACGCCAATGGCCCGGGCTATGCCGGCGCCAGCGACCGCCAACCCGAAGGCCCGAAACGCTACGAACACTGGGTGGAAGGCGTGAGGCCAGCGCGCAATGGTCGCCCCGACCTGACCGATGTCGACACCGAGGATCCGGACTACCTGCAGGAATCGCTGTACCCATTGAAATCGGAGACGCATGGCGGCGACGACGTCGGCATCTGGGCGCGCGGCCCCGGCAGCGAGGCGGTGCGCGGCAACGTCGAGGAGAACACGGTGTTCCACTTCCTGCTGCAGGCCAACCCGCGATTGCGCGCGGTGTTGTGCGCCAAGGGCCTGTGCGACGCCAACGGCGTGCCGGTGACGCTGCCTGCGCCCGGCGACTTCAAGCCGCGCTGAATGATCGACAGCAGCGGCCGTCTTACCGGCATGTTGCAGCGAGCAGGCCATGGGTGAGCACATGCCGCCTACTCAGCATGCCTGCGTGGCATGTGCGAACGCCCGCACCACTGGTGCAGGCCGGTCCGTTTACGGGCCTGCGACCCGAATCGGTACAGGATGTATCGACTGAGGGTCGCGCGACATGCCGGTGGGGCCGTCGCTGCGTGCGAAATCAGAATGGCTTGCCCAGCACCAGCCAGACCACCACCAGCAGCAACAGCACCGGGATCTCGTTGAACCAGCGCAGCGTGCGCGCGGACGGCAGCGGCTTGCCGGCCTCGACGCCCTTCAGCCAACGCCCGGCGACGACGAAGTGGGCAAGGATCAGCGCGACCAGCAGCAGCTTGGCGTGCAGCCAGCCGCCGGCGATCCCGAAATGCAGCCACAGCGCCAGCCCGAACACGAAGGCGACGCCGAACACCACGTGGCCGAAGCGATACAACCGCCGCCCCATCAGCACCAGCCGTGCGCGCACGTCGGCGGCATCGCCGGCCTCGGCGATGTTGACCAGGATGCGCGGCAGGTAGAACACCGTCGACATCCACGCGATCACGAACACCAGGTGCAGGGTCTTGGTCAGCAGGTAGGCCATCGGAGGCTCGCGTCCTGAAAAGGGGCCAGAGTAAAGTTTCGCGGTCGGGCGGGTACCGCGAACAGCACGATTGTGACGCGAAATTGACTCCGGTCCCTTTTCCCCTGCCCCCTTTCGTTGCGGTGTTGCCATGACCAAACAGTACGACCGCGCCTACTTCGACCGCTGGTACCGCGATGGCGGGATCGGCGGGACGGCGCGGCTCGCGCGCAAGGCGGCGTTGGCGGTGGCCACCGCCGAGTACCACCTCGAGCGCCCGATCCGCAGCGTGCTGGACATCGGCTGTGGCGAGGGCGCCTGGCGGGTGCCGCTGCGCAAGCTGCGCCCGCGCGTGCAGTACCTCGGCTTTGACGCCAGCGAATACGCGATCGCCCGCCACGGCCGCACCCGCAACCTGCGCCTTGCCCGGTTCGGCGACTTCGCCACCCTGCGTCCGTGCGCCCCGGTCGACCTGCTGGTCTGCAGCGACGTGCTGCACTACCTGCCGACCCGCGAGCTCGACCGCGGCCTGCCGGCGCTGGCCGACCTCTGCGGCGGCGTGGCCTTCATCGAGGTATTCGCCCGCGAGGACGAGACCGAGGGCGACGACCACGAGTTCCAGCCGCGGCCGGCCGCGTTCTACCGCCGCCGTCTGCGGGCGCTGGGACTGCAGCCGCTGGGCTCGCATTGCTGGCTGTCGCCGGAGCGGGTGCCGCTGGCCACCGCGCTGGAACTGCCGGGGTGATGCCGGCAGCGTGACCGTCGCCACGGCGCGTAGACGCCCATCGGGTATGCTGCATCGCCGCAAACCGGGTCCGGATCCACGCCATGCTGCTGTACCAACTGCATGAACTCTGGCGCGCCAGCCTGGCGCCCTACGCCTACTGGGCCGATGCCGGCGCCAAGATGTATTCGTCCGCGGACAGCTGGCTGTCGACCGTGCCGGGCGCGCAACGCACCTCGGCCGCGTTCGAGCTGATGTACCGGCTGGGCAAGGAATACGAAAAGCCGGAATTCGGGATCCACCAGATCGAGGTGGAAGGCGTGGCGATCCCGGTGGTCGAACGGGTGGCGCTGGAGAAGCCGTTCTGCCGCCTGCTGCGCTTCAAGCGCTACCACGACGATGCCGACGGCCTGGCGCGGATGAAGGACGACCCGACAGTGCTGGTGGTGGCGCCGCTGTCCGGCCACCACGCCACCCTGCTGCGCGACACCGTGCGCACGCTGCTCGCCGACCACAAGGTGTACATCACCGACTGGACCGATGCGCGGATGGTGCCGGCGTCCGCCGGTCCGTTCCACCTCGACGACTACATCGCCTACGTGCAGGACTTCATCCGCCACGTCGGCACCGACAACCTGCACGTGATCAGCGTGTGCCAGCCGACCGTGCCGGTGCTCGCGGCGATCTCGCTGATGGCCGCCCGCGGCGAACCGCTGCCGCGCTCGATGACGATGATGGGCGGGCCGATCGATACCCGCGAATCGCCCACCGCGGTCAACAACCTGGCCACCCGCCAGCCGCTGTGGTGGTTCGAGACCAACGTCATCCACAACGTGCCCGCCAACTACCCGGGCGCCGGGCGCCGCGTCTATCCCGGCTTCCTGCAGCACCTCGGCTTCGTGGCGATGAACCCCGAGCGCCATTCGACCTCCCACTGGGACTTCTACCAGGACCTGGTCAAGGGCGACCTCAGCTCCGCCGAATCGCACCGCACGTTCTACGACGAGTACAACGCGGTGCTCGACATGCCGGCCGAGTACTACCTCGACACCATCCGCGTGGTGTTCCAGGAACACCTGCTGCCGCGCGGGCTGTGGGACGTCGCCGGCGAGCGCGTGGATCCGTCGAAGATCGTCGATTGCGCGCTGCTCACGATCGAGGGCGAGCTGGACGATATCTCCGGGCAGGGCCAGACCCGCGCCGCGCACAAGCTGTGCACCGGCATCCCGGCTGCGGACCGCCAGCACCTGACCGCGGCGGGCGCCGGGCATTACGGCATCTTCAGCGGGCGTCGCTGGCGCACCCAGGTCTACCCGAAGGTGAAGGCCTTCATCGCCGCGCATGCGGGGCCGCCGCTTCCGCTCGCGACCACCAATCCCGCCAAGCGACCGGCCGCGCGCAAGCCTGCCCGTCGCTGACGGGCAGCCGCCGTCGCTCAGTACGCGCGGCCGCTCACCAGCAGGGTCTTGGCCAGCTTGCCGTGCAGGCGGCCGATCAGCCGTGCCGCGTGCAGGGTGGCGAACAACAGCACCACGCCGAGCACCGGCAGCAGGACGATGGCCCAGCGCTCGTCGGCCAGCGGGACGTCGTGCCAGATCACCGCGTGCTCCGCGTACCCCAGGGCCACCAGCACCGGCGTTGCGATGAAGGCCAGCGACATCGCCAGGCCGACCACCGCCAAGGTGAAGTAGGCGATCCCGAGCGGCAGCATCAGCAGGAAATACAGCATCGTGCCCCAGGTCCGCGGGTCGGTGAACATCGCCCCGATCCGCTGCAGCAGCGGCAGGCTGGTGTCGACGTACAGCGGCCGCCGCGGCATGCGCTCGCCCAGCATCACTTCCACGATGCGCCCTTCGACCAGCGCCAGCACGCGGGTGGCGCCGATGAACAGGATCACGAACGGGATGCCGATGATCAGGATCGCCAGGCCCAGCGACAGGCTGGCGCCGGTGGTCACCCAGGTGAAGTAGAAGGTGCCGGTGGCGAGCGCCAGCAACATGTAGAACAGCGCGCCGTAGGCATGCGGGTCTACCAGCACGCCGAAGAAGCGCCCGGCCAGCGACGTGCGCTTCGGCGGTGCCGGTGCGCGCAACGCCGCCTGCACCTTGACCTCGGTGTCGCGGTAGATGTCGGCGACCTCGTCCGGCGCGCCGTAGCTGCCGGCGACCGCGGCGATCACCTCGGCCTCGGACTTGCCGGGATTGGCGGCCAGTTCCGAACGCAGGTAGTCCTCGGCGTCGTACAGCGCGTCCTGGGCGAGGGCCGGATCGCAGCCTTCGAGCGCGCGCCGCAGGCGTTCCAGATAGGCGGGAATGGTGGTGGGCAGGTCGGCGTTCATGCGTCGGCGTCCTTGAGCACGGCATCGAGGGAATCACGGGTGGCGCGCCAGGCGGCGCTCCAGTCGACCAGCGCCCCACGCCCGGCGGCGGTGGCGCGGTAGTAGCGGCGCGGCGGCCCGCTGACCGAAGGCTCGACGAAGCTGTCCAGCAGCCCCGCCGCCTCCAGGTTGCGAAGGACCGGGTAGAGCGCGCTTTGCTTGCCGGCCAGCACGCCGTCGCCGGTCTGTTCCAGGCGCTTGGCGATCTGGTAGCCGTACAGCGGGTCGGCCGAAGCCGCGACCACCGCCAACAGGGCCAGCGACACCGTGCCCGCGCTCAGCTCCTTGTGGAATTTCCGGAGCAGGGGTTCGTCCATCCCGCACCTCCTACCTAGGTTGGAACGAACACTACTATCAATTTCGATATAGTGAATATGCCAGTAGTCATCCGTCCCTGTGCGGGCGGTGCCGCATGGCTGGCAAGCCTGCGCAGGCGGCTATGCTTCGGCTTTCGCCCCGGAGCCCCGCAATGCGCCATCGCCTGCTCGTCGCCGCCCTCGCGTTCGCCGTCGCCGCCCCCGCCATCGCGCAGGACGCGGCCGCGCCGCCGAAGCGCAAGTCGGCCAAAGAGATCATCGATGCCGCCCCGGCCAGCGCCTGGCGCGACCTCGATCCGGCGAACACGCTGTACATGGAGCTGCCGGCCGGCCGCGTGGTGATCGAACTGGCCCCAGGCTTCGCGCCCGAGCACGTGGCCAACATCAAGGCGATGGCCCGCGGCGGGTTCTGGGACGGGCTCACGATCTACCGCTCGCAGGACAACTTCGTGGTGCAGTGGGGCGATGCCGATGGCGACGACAAGGCCAAGGCCAAGCCGTTCCCTGCGGGCACCCGCGACCACCTCCCGGCGGAATTCACCCGCAACGACAAGGGCGTGCGCTTCGACCGCCTGCCCGACGCCGACGGCTGGGCGCCCGAGGTCGGCTTCATCGACGGCTTCCCGGCCGCGCGCGACCCGAAGGCCGGCAAGGCCTGGATCGCGCATTGCTACGGGGTAGTCGGCGCCGGCCGCAACAACGCGCCGGACAGCAGCATCGGCGCCGAACTCTACGCGATCATCGGCCAGGCCCCGCGCGCGCTGGACCACCAGTTGAGCGTGGTCGGCCGGGTGGTCAAGGGCATGGAGCTGCTGAGCGTGGTGCCGCGCGGGCCGGACCCGATGGGCTTCTACGAGAAGCCGGAGCAGCGCGCGCCGATCGTCTCGATCAAGCTGGCCAGCGACGTGCCCGTGGCCGAACGCACCCCGCTGCAGCTGCTGCGCACCGACAGCCAGGCCTTCCGCGACGCCACCGAGGCGCGCCGCAACCGGGTCGACGACTTCTACACCGTCCCCGCCGGCCACATCGACCTGTGCAACGTCGCGCTGCCGGTGCGCACGCCGCCCAAGGGCTGACCTACGACCAAGGCAGCATGGCCCCGCGCGCGGGCAGGGCCTAGGCTGGGGCGATGCGCATCGCCCTGCTCGCCGACCTGCACGCCAACCGCGACGCGGTGGAGGCCTGCCTGCGCAAGCTCGACAAGGCCGGCCACGACCAGCTGGTGCTGCTCGGCGACTTGGTCGGCTACGGCCCCGATCCGGCCTGGGTGGTCGACTTCGCGCGCGATGCGCAGGCGCGCGGCGCCATCGTGGTGCGCGGCAACCACGACGAGGCGGTCGCCACCGTCGCCCGCGAGCGCATGCACGAGGCCGCACGCCGCGGCGTCG
>JAFLEC010000076.1 GCA_017302095.1 Lysobacterales bacterium
CGACTACCTGACCAGCAACGGCGTCGATGCCGGCCGTCTGGCGGGTCCGAACGGTTACGGCGAGAGCCGTCCGCTCGAGGACAAGGGCCAAGCCTTCCCGGGCTGCAAGAGCGAGACCAACCGCCGCACCGAGCTGAACACCCAGTAATCGGGTTGTTCCGTTCGCGGCATCAGGAAGCCCGGCCTCGTGCCGGGCTTCTTGTTTGTGGACCGTGCCCGGCTCCCGCCTCCGATTGCGGGATCGCGGAGCTTCGACCTACACTGCTGCAACCTCGGGGATACCACATGACCTCCATTCGCGTCGTTGCCGCTCTCCTCCTGGCGGGATCGTCCCAGGCTTCGTTCGCCCAGGCGCAGTTGGCGTGCAGCAACGAATTGCTGTCCGCGATGCCGGTGCGCTCGACCGTGTTGTCGACGCTGGCGATCGAATTGAATCCAGGCACGTCGCAGGCGGGCGCATCGGCGGGCGTGCTGGGCGAGGCCTTCGACGAAGCGCTGTCGGTCGACAACGTGCTCCTGCGCATCCGCCAGGATGGTTGCCGGGCGATGGCGAATGCGCGCCCGGCTGGCGCCGTGGATCCCAACGACCCCGCTGCATACAAGCCCAAGACCCAATTCGACAACACGCCCTGGCGCTTCAACATGACGCAGAACGGCAAGCGCATGACGGCCGACGAATTCGACGCCTGGCTGAAGTCGCGCGGGGTACGCGTGGTGGGCCGCAAGGACACCGCGCCCGCAGCTGCAAGCCCCGGTTCCGCGTCCCCTGCAGCGGAGAAGCCGAAGCAGTAAGCGATGCAGAAGTCCGCCAGCAGGGATGGCCGCCCGCGGCGCATCGGCCTGGCGCGCGCCTTGTCCAAGCTCGGCATCGCCTCGCGCACCGAGGCCGCGACGTGGATCCGCGCCGGCCGGGTGCGTGTCGACGGGCGCGTGGTGACCGATCCCGAATTCCCGACCGTCGATGGCGTGCATCGCTTGCAAGTCGATGCAGGCCCGGTCGATGTGATCGCCGGTCCGCGGCGCTACCTCGCCCTCAACAAGCCCCGCGGCCTGGTCACCACCGCGCGCGACGAGCATGCGCGCGAGACGGTCTATCGCTGCTTCGAAGGCGCCGGGCTCGGGTGGATCGCGCCGGTTGGCCGCCTGGACAAGGCCAGCGAGGGGCTGCTGCTGTTCTCGAACGATTCCGCCTGGTCCGCCGGCATCACCGACCCCGCGCGCGGGCCCGACAAGACCTACCACGTGCAGGTGGATGGCATTCCCGATGCCGCGCAGCTGCGAGCGATGTGCGAGGGCGTCGAAGCCGACGGCATCCTGTTGCGTGCGAAGTCGGCGACGCTGCTGCGTGCCGGCGCGAAGAACGCCTGGCTGGAGATCGTGCTGGACGAAGGACGCAACCGCCAGATCCGGCGGTTGCTGGCGGCGCTCGGGATCGGCGTGCTGCGGCTGGTGCGGGTGGCGATCGGGACGCTGGCCCTCGGCGACCTGCCCAAGGGCCAGTGGCGGGAATTGACCGCCGAGGAAGTCGCCGCGTTGGGCGGCGGTTGAGCCTCAACCCTTCAGCACGCCCAGTTCGTGGCCGATGCGGATGAACGCATCGATCGCGCGATCGAGCTGTTCGCGCGTGTGCGCGGCCGAGATCTGGGTGCGGATCCGCGCCTGGCCCTTGGGCACCACGGGGAAGAAGAATCCGATCGCATAGATGCCTTCCTCGAGCAGGCGCTCGGCGAAGCGCTGCGCCAGCGGCGCGTCGTACAGCATCACCGGGCTGATCGGGTGCACGCCCGGCCGGATGTCGAAGCCGGCGGCGGTCATGCGCGCGCGGAAATGCGCGGTGTTCTCGCGCAGCCGTTCGCGCAACTCGCCGGCGGTCGACAGCATCTCGAAGGCCTTGATGCCGGCGGCGACCACGTGCGGCGGCAGTGAATTGGAGAACAGGTAGGGGCGCGAGCGCTGGCGCAGCAGCTCGATCACTTCCTTCTTCGCGGTGGTGAAGCCGCCCAGCGCACCGCCCATGGCCTTGCCGAGGGTGCCGGTGAAGATGTCGATCCGGTCCATCACGCCCTTGACCTCGGCGCTGCCGCGGCCGGTGGCGCCGAGGAACCCGGTGGCATGGCATTCATCGATGTGCACCAGCGCGCCGTATTGCCTCGCCAGCGCAGTGATCTCGTCCAGCGGGGCGATGAAGCCGTCCATCGAGAACACGCCATCGGTGGTGACCAGGATGGTGCGCGCGCCGTCGGCCTGCGCCTGCTGCAGCTGCGCCTCGAGGTCGGCCATGTCGCAGTTCGCGTAGCGATACCGCTTGGCCTTGCACAGGCGCACGCCGTCGATGATCGAGGCGTGGTTCAGCGCATCGGAGATGATCGCGTCGTGTTCGTCCAGCAGCGGTTCGAACAGGCCTCCGTTGGCATCGAAGCAGGCGGCGTAGAGGATCGTGTCCTCGGTGCCGAAGAAATCGGCGATGGTCTTCTCGAGTTGCTTGTGCAGGTCCTGGGTGCCGCAGATGAAGCGCACCGAGGCCATGCCGAAGCCATGCGTGTCCAGCGCGTCCTTGGCCGCGGCGATCACGTCCGGATGGTCGGCCAGGCCGAGGTAGTTGTTGGCGCAGAAGTTCAGCACCTTGCGGCCGTCCGCGAGTTCGATCTCGGCCGACTGCGGGCTAGTGATGATGCGTTCGGACTTGAACAGTCCGGCGGCGCGGATGTCGTCGAGGGTGTCGGCGTAGCGTGCGGTGAGGGACATGCGGGCCTCGGGAATCGTGTGGCGGGTGCCGGGCGGTGGCTCCCGGCGAGCGACCTTCGGCGACATGGACGTCGCCGAAGAGCCTACATGGACGTATTCACGGCGTGTCGCGCAGCGGGAGCCGCCACCCGGCGCCCGGCTGGAAGTCGGTCGTCAATTCCAGCTCAGCACGACCTTGCCCGACTTGCCGCCTTCCATCAGCTCGAAGCCCTTCTGGAAATCGTCGATCGGCAGCTGGTGGGTCAGCACCTTGCCCAGTGGGAAGCCGGATAGCACCAGCTGGGTCATCTTGTACCAAGTCTCGTACATGCGCCGGCCGTAGATGCCGTGCAGGGTGAGGCCCTTGAAGATGATCTTGTCCCAGTCGACGCCGGCGCCCTTCGGCATGATGCCCAGCATCGCGATCTTGCCGCCGTTGTACATGCAGTCGAGCATGTCGTTGAAGGCGCGCGGATTGCCGCTCATCTCCAGGCCCACGTCGAAGCCTTCCATGTGCAGGTCGGCCATCACGTCCTTCAGCGAGGTGTTGGCGACGTTGACAACGCGGGTGGCGCCCATGTCGGCGGCCAGCTTCAGGCGGTAGTCGTTGACGTCGGTGACCACCACGTTGCGCGCGCCGATGTGCTTGCAGATGCCGGCGGCGATCACCCCGATCGGGCCGGCGCCGGTGATCAGCACGTCCTCGCCGACGACGTCGAACTCCAGCGCGCAGTGCGCGGCGTTGCCGTAGGGATCGAAGAACGCGGCCAGCTCGCTCGGGATCTGGTCCGGGATCGGCCACAGGTTCGATGCCGGCATCACGATGTATTCGGCGAAGGCGCCGTCGCGGTTCACGCCGATGCCGACGGTGTTCGGGCACAGGTGCTGCTTGCCGGCGCGGCAGTTGCGGCAGTGCCCGCAGACGATGTGGCCCTCGGCGCTGACGCGCTGGCCCAACTGGTAGCCGGAGACGCCGGGACCGATCTCCACGATGCGGCCGACGAATTCGTGGCCGATCACAAGGCCCGGCTTGATCGTGCGCTGGCTCCAGTCGTCCCACAGGTAGATGTGCAGGTCGGTGCCGCAGATCGCGGTCTTCTCCAGCTTGATCAGCACTTCGTTGGGGCCGGGGGTCGGCACCGGCACCTGTTCCATCCAGATGCCCTTGGCCGCCTCGCGCTTGACCAGGGCCTTCATCATCGGCTGCGACATGCCTGCGTCCACCGTCGGGAAAGTCCGCCATTCTACCGCCGCGCCCGTGCCGGGCCGTCGCCATGACCACGGGCACACGCCGGCTGCAGCGGCAGGATGCTGTAATGCCGGTTTGCCTGCCGACGAGGACACCTGAATGCGCCTTCGCCCCGCGATCCCGACCTTGGCCCTCGCCCTCGCCACCGGTGCCGCCCACGCCGACGAAGGCATGTGGATGCCGTCGCAGCTGCCGCAATTGACGAAGGAACTGAAGGCCGCGGGCTTCAAGGGCAATCCGGCAGACCTTGCTGACCTGACCCGGCATCCGATGAGCGCGGTGGTGTCGCTGGGCGGCTGCACCGCGAGCTTCGTGTCGCCGCAGGGGTTGGTGGTCACCAACCACCACTGCGCGCTGGGCGCGATCCAGCTGAACTCGACCGCCGAGCGCAACCTGATCGACGACGGCTTCATCGCCGCGCGCATGGCCGACGAACCGTCCGCCGGGCCCGCGGCGCGGGTCTGGGTCACGGTCGGCTTCGACGACGTCACCGCGCGCATCCTCGCCGATGCCAAGGGCAAGACCGGGCGTGCCTATTACGACGCCGTCGAGTCCGCGCAGAAGGCCGCTGTCGCGGCCTGCGAACAGGACGCCGGGCATCGCTGCAGCGTGGCCAGCATGTATTACGGCCGCGCCTATTACCTGATCAAGCAGCTGGAGCTGAAGGACATCCGCCTGGTGTATGCGCCGCCGCGCGCGATCGGCAACTACGGCGACGAGATCGACAACTTCATGTGGCCGCGCCACACCGGCGACTTCACCTTCTACCGCGCCTACGTCGGCAAGGACGGCAAGCCCGCGGCGTACAGCCCCGACAACGTGCCGTACGCGCCGCCCGCGCACCTCACGGTGTCCACCGCGCCGGTGAAGGCCGGCGACTTCGCGATGGTGGCCGGCTACCCGGGCGTGACCTTCCGCCACCGCACCGCGTCCGAGTTCGCCAACCAGATCGAGTGGTTGCTGCCGACCCGCGTCGAGGTGGTCGATGGCCTGATCAGGACGATCGAGGCCGCCACCGCCGGCGACAAGGCCAAGGAGGTGCTGTACGCCTCCACCGTCGCCGGGCAGAAGAACACCCTGAAGCGCGCGCAGGGCGAACTCGACGGCCTGCGCCGCAGCGATGCGGTGCGCGTGCGCGCGGCCGACGAAGCGGCGATGCTGGCATGGCTGGCGAAGCAGCCCGGTGCGGCCGCCGTGCAGGCGGACATCCGCGCGATGCAGGTGCAGCTCGATGCCGGCGAGGCCACCCGCCAGCGCGACTTCCTGCTGCCGTTCCTGCGCAGCGGCCTGCTCGGCTCCGCGATCACCCTGCAGCGGCTGGCGCTGGAACGCGGCAAGCCGGATGCCGAGCGCGAATCCGGCTACCAGCAGCGCGACATGGCCCTGATCGAGGGCGGGCTCAAGCAGTTGCAGCGGCGCTACCACCCCGATGTCGAGAAGGCGGTGCTGGGCGACGTGCTGCAGCGCTATTTCGCGTTGCCGGCCGCGCAGCGGGTGGCGGAGATCGATGCCGTGTTCGGCAGCGACGCGGCGCAGGCGAAGGCGCGCCTGGATTCGCTGTACGCCGGCACCCGCCTGGGCAACGAGGCTGAGCGCCTGGCCGCGATGAAGGCCGACGCGGCGGCGCTGGCGGCTTCCGACGACACCCTGCTGAAGGCCGCGGCCACGTTGCAGCCGGCGCTGTTGCGGCTCGAGGAGGAATCCAAGCAGCGCAGCGGCGAGCTGATGCGCCTGCGCCCGGCCTACATGCAGGCCTTGATCGGCTATCGCGAGTCGCAGGGCAAGGCGGTATACCCCGATGCGAACTCCACCCTGCGCGTCAGCTACGGCAAGGTCAGCCCACTGTCGCCGCGCGACGGCGTCGACTATCGCCCGGTCACAACCGTGGCCGGGATCGTGGAGAAGAACACCGGCGTCGAACCGTTCGATGCACCGAAGCCGCTGCTGGACGCGATCGCCAAGGGCGACTTCGGCAGCACCGCGGATCCGACGCTGAAGACGCAGACGGTCGACTTCATGACCAACCTCGACACCACCGGCGGCAATTCCGGTTCGCCGGTGCTCGATGCCGAGGGCAAGCTGATCGGCCTGAACTTCGACAGCAACTGGGAAGCGGTCAGCGCCAGCTGGATGTTCGACCCGCGCTACAAGCGCGCGATCCACGTCGACATGCGCTACCTGCGCTGGCTGCTGGCGAAGGTCTACCCGGCGCCGCACCTGTTGAAGGAAATGGGCCTGCCGGCGGAATGACGCCGGCCTCCGCGCCCGACGCTCCACCCCATTCGAACGACACCGCAAGGACACGATGATGCGCAAGACGATGCTGGCCACGGGAATCGCCGTGGCGACGATGGGACTCAGCCTGGCCGCCGCCGCGGACGAGGGCATGTGGGTGCCGCAGCAGTTGCCGGAGATCGCCGGCCCGCTGAAGCAGGCCGGCCTCAAGCTGGACCCGAACCAATTGGCCGACCTGACCGGCGACCCGATGGGCGCGGTGGTGTCGCTGGGCGGTTGCACCGCCAGCTTCGTGTCGCCGCAGGGCCTGGTCGCGACCAACCACCACTGCGCGTACGGCGCGATCCAGCTCAACTCCACGGCGGAGAAGAACCTGATCCGCGACGGCTTCAACCCGGCGACGCTGGCCGACGAGGTCTCGGCAGGCCCGAATGCGCGCATCTACGTGCTCGAGGCGATCACCGACGTCACCGCGCAGGCGAATGCCGCAATGGCGGCGGCGGGCAAGGACCCGGTGGCGCGTGCGAATGCGCTGGAAGCCTTCGAGAAGCAGGCCACCACGGCTTGCG
This sequence comes from Lysobacterales bacterium, assembly GCA_017302095.1. Lineage (GTDB taxonomy): Bacteria > Pseudomonadota > Gammaproteobacteria > Xanthomonadales > Xanthomonadaceae > Thermomonas. Next base: position 6,778 of record JAFLEC010000076.1, read on the forward strand.
AAGCCGAACCCGGCTATCGCTGCCGCGTGTACAGCTTCATGGGCGGCAACACCTACCGCCTGTTCAAGAACCTGGAGATCAGGGACGTCCGCCTGGCCTACGCGCCGCCCGGCAGCGTCGGCAAGTTCGGCGGCGACATCGACAACTGGATGTGGCCGCGCCACACCGGCGACTTCAGCTTCTACCGCGCCTACGTCGGCAAGGACGGCAAGCCGGCGGCGTTCTCGAAGGACAACGTGCCCTACCAGCCGAAGCACTGGCTGAAGATCGCCGACAAGCCGCTGGCCGCGGGCGACTTCGTGATGGTCGCGGGCTATCCGGGCCGCACCGACCGCTACGCGCTGGCCGCGGAGTTCGAGAACACCCAGGACTGGCGCTACCCGGCGATCGCCAAGGCCTACAAGGACCAGATCGCGCTGGTCGAGGCGGCAGGCAAGGACAACCCGGACATCGCGGTGAAGTACGCCGCGACCATGGCCGGCTGGAACAACACCAGCAAGAACTACGACGGCCAGCTGGCCGGCTTCAAGCGCAACGACGTGCTGTCGATCAAGCGCCGCGAGGAAGCCGCGGTGCTCGGCTGGCTGCGTACGCAGGGCGAGGCCGGCAAGCCGGCGCTGGCCGCGCACGCCACGCTGGTGAAGCTGGTGGAGGACGGCAAGCGCACCCAGGAGCGCGACCTCGTGCTCGGCAGCTTCAACCGCAGCGGCGTGTTGGGTACTGCGGTCAGCCTGTACCGCCTCGCGATCGAGAAGCAGAAGCCCGACGCCGAGCGCGAATCCGGTTACCAGCAGCGCGACCTGCCGGTGATCGAGGGCAGCCTCAAGCAGATGGAGCGCCGCTATGTGCCGGCGATGGACCGCCAGCTGCAGCAGTACTGGCTGGACCGCTACGTCGCGCTGCCCGCGGCGCAGCGGGTCGCGGCGGTCGATGCCTGGCTGGGCGGCAGCGACCAGGCCGCCGCCGACAAGGCGCTCGCGCGCCTGGACGGCAGCAAGCTCGGCAGCCTCGACGAGCGCCTGAAGTGGCTCAATGCCGACAAGGCGGCGTTCGAGTCGAGCGACGACCCGGCGATCCGCTACGCGGTCGCGGTGATGCCCACCCTCATGCAGATGGAGAAGCAGGCGAAGGTGGTGTACGGCACCGCCCTGCAGGCGCGCCCCACCTACCTGGCGGCGATCGCCGACTACAAGCGCAGCAAGGGCGAGGCGGTGTATCCGGATGCGAACTCGTCGCTGCGCATCACCTACGGCCACGTGAAGGGCTACACCGGCCTGGACGGCACGGTGTACACGCCGTTCACCAAGCTGGAGGAAGTCGCGGCCAAGGAAACCGGCGCCGAGCCCTTCGACAATCCGAAGGCGCTGCTGGACGCGGTGGCGGCGAAGCGCTACGCCGGCCTGGCCGACGCGCAACTGAAGACGGTGCCGGTCAACTTCCTGTCCGACCTCGACATCACCGGCGGCAACTCCGGTTCGCCGGTGCTGGACGCGCAGGGCCGGCTGGTCGGCCTCGCCTTCGACGGCACCCTGGAATCGGTGGCGAGCAACTGGGTGTTCGACCCGGTGATCACCCGGATGATCTCGGTGGACCAGCGCTACATGCGCTGGATCATGCAGGAGGTCATGCCGGCGCCGCAGCTGCTGCAGGAAATGGGCGTCGCGCCGAAGTGACGCGCATCGCGGGACGCGGCACGCCCGCGTCTGGCCCATCGTCGCGACACTGGAGACGCCGGCCGCGTGCCGGCGTCTTCGTTGCGGGCTTCAGTCGATGAAGTCGTAGTCGAAGGTGTAGTAGTGCTTGCCGTCGACGATGTCGATGGCGATGCGGCCACGCAGGCCGACGAGGTCGTCGGTGCCGGTGTCGGGCACCACGGTCAGGTCCAGCGACGGCTTGCCGCGGTCCATGATGCCGTTGTGCTGCGCGTAGAAACTGCCGCGGCGACCCTCCAGCGTGCCGGCGATGCGTTCGATCGCGACATAGGCGCCCGAACCTGAGGTCGGCGCCATCACCGCCAGCATGTGGACCACGCTGGTCGCGTCCAGAGGGCCGTGGAAGCGCTTGTCGAAGCGCGAATGGCCGACGCGTGCGTCGCCGCCGATGTCGAGCTCCTGCTGCGGGATGCGGGTGACTTCGAATTCGCCCTTGGCCTGCATGGCGGTGTCCGTGTGGAGGGGAACCACAGCCTACCGCCGCGCGGCCCAACCGCGGCCAACCTGCTACGCTGGTGCATCGCAACATCGCCGGGAACGCGCTGCGCATGAGGATCCTGCTCGCCCGCCACGGAGAGACGCCCTGGAACGCGGAAGGCCGCTACCAAGGGCAGGTCGACATTCCCCTGTCCGAGGTCGGCCTGGCCCAGGCCCGCGCCCTCGGCGAACGCCTGCGCGAGGTGCGCATCGATCGCGCGGTGGCCTCGCCGCTGTCGCGCGCGGCGCGCACCGCGCAACT
>JAFLEC010000077.1 GCA_017302095.1 Lysobacterales bacterium
GTTGCAAGGGCTGAGCCGGCCGCCGGAAACGTGAACGCGGTCGCCGCTGGCGGACAGTACGCCAGCGTACTGACGGGAAAACCGCTATCCTGCGCGGTCCTGCGCACACCCGCGCCCGTATCGAGTGCCCCACCATGCTGTTCCAACACGTCGCCATCGCCGGCCTGGCCCACATCGATGCGCCGCGCCGGCTGTCGTCGGACGAGATCAACGCGCGCCTGAAGCCGACCCTGGACCGCCTCGGGATCAAGACCGACGTGCTCGGCGACATCGCCGGCATCCATGCCCGCCGGCTGTGGGACGGCGACGTGCAGGCCTCCGATGCCGCCACCCTGGCCGGGGTGAAGGCGCTGGGTGATGCCGGCATCGACCCGGACAAGGTTGGCCTGCTGGTCAACACCTCGGTCAGCCGCGACTACCTGGAGCCGTCGACGGCGTCGATCGTCTCCGGCAACCTCGGGCTGCCGGACACCTGCCAGAACTTCGACGTCGCCAACGCCTGCCTTGCCTTCATCAACGGCATGGACATCGCCAGCCGGATGATCGAGCGCGGCGAGATCGACTACGCGCTGATCGTCGATGGCGAGACCGCGAACCTCGCCTACGAGAAGACGCTCGACCGCATGACCCGCGCCGATGTCACCGAAGCGGATTTCCGCAACGAGCTGGCGACCCTGACCCTGGGTTCCGGCGCCGCCGCGATGGTGCTGGCCCGCGCCGAGCTGGCCCCGGGCGCGCCGCGCTACAAGGGCGGGGTGACCCGCGCCGCGACCGAGTGGAACAAGCTGTGCCGCGGCAACCTGGACGGGATGATCACCGACACCCGGATGCTGCTGATCGAGGGCATCAAGCTGGCGACCAAGACCTTCGACGTCGCCAAGCAGAAGCTGGGCTGGGTGGCGGCCGAGCTCGACGAATTCGTCATCCACCAGGTCAGCAAGGTGCACACCGCCGCCTTCACCAAGGCGATGGGCATCGACCCGAAGAAGGTCATGACCATCTTCAACGAGCACGGCAACATCGGCCCGGCCAGCGTGCCGATCGTGCTGAGCAAGCTGCGCGAGATGGGCCGCCTGAAGAAGGGCGACCGCGTCGCCCTGCTCGGCATCGGCTCGGGCCTGAACTGCTCGATGGCCGAAGTGGTGTGGTGAGCACGCCGCGTTGATCCCGAAGGGCCGGCCCGTCCGGCCCTTTTCATTGCCCAGCCCGATGCGCGACTTCCCCGACTACCCCTTCACCCCGCACCGTTTCGAGGTGCGCCCCGGCATCGCGATGTCCTTCCTCGACGAAGGCCCGCGCGACGGCGAGGTCGTGGTGATGCTGCACGGCAACCCGTCGTGGAGTTTCTACTGGCGGCACCTGGTGCTGGGCCTGCGCGATCCCGCTGCTGGCAAGGGGTATCGCTGCATCGTGCCGGACCACGTCGGCATGGGCCTGAGCGACAAGCCGGACGACGCGCCGTCGGCGGTGCCACGCTACGACTACACCCTGCAGTCGCGGATCGACGACCTCGACGCGCTGCTGCGCCACCTCGGCATCGACGGCCCGGTGACGCTCGTCGTGCACGACTGGGGCGGGATGGTCGGCTTCGGTTGGGCGCTGCGCGATCCGTCGCGGGTGAAGCGGCTGGTCATCACCAATACCGCGTCGTTCCCGCTGCCCGCGGCCAAGCGCTTCCCGCGCCGGCTGGCGATGGGCCGCGATTCGCGCCTCGGCGGCTGGCTGATCCGCCGCTTCAACCTGTTCGCGCGCGGCGCCGCCTGGTTCGGCACCACCCGTTCGTTGCCGAAAGGCGTGCGCGATGCGTATGCCGGCGTGTACGACGGCTGGACCAACGCGATCAGCACCCTGCGCTTCATGCAGGACATCCCGTTGGGCGAGGGCGACCGCGCCTGGGCGTTGCTGGCGGCGGCCGAGGCCGCGCTGCCCGGCTATGCCGACCGCCCGGCCTTCATCGGCTGGGGCCTGCGCGATTTCGTGTTCGACAAGCATTTCCTCGCCGGTTTCCGCGCCGCGCTGCCGCGTGCCGAGGTGCAGGCCTTCGACGATGCCGGCCATTACCTGCTGGAAGACAAGCACGAGGTGCTGGTGCCCGCGATCCGCGCCTTCCTCGACGCGCATCCGTTGCCTGCGGGGGCTTGACCCGCATCAAGGTCGGCGCGGGCGATTCCGGTAGCGTGGCGGCGTCCCCCCAAGGAGCGCCTGCCATGCAATGCGAGATCGCGATCGTCGGCGGCGGGCCTGCGGGCCTGTGCTTCGCGCGCGCGCTCGCCGGCAGCGGCTTGCGGGTGGTGCTGGTGGAGCAGGCGCCGGCCGCCAGCCTGTCCAGCCCGGCGGACGATGGCCGCGAGATCGCGCTGACCCATCGCTCGCAGCAGCTGATGCGGCAGCTCGGCCTCTGGGACCGGCTTCGCGCCAGCGAGATCGGCGTGCTGCGCGATGCGCTGGTGCTGGATGGCGACGACCGCGACGGCCTGCTGTTCTCGCACCGCGAAGCCGGACGCGACAACCTCGGCTGGCTGGTGCCCAACCACGCGATCCGCCGCGCGGCCTGGGAAGCGGTGGTCGGCCAGGCCGACCTCACCGTGCTCGACGGCGTGCGCGTCGCCAGCGTGTCCACCGATGCCACGGGAGCCGTGCTCTCGCTGGCGGATGGCCGTAGCGTGCGTGCCGGGTTGCTGGTCGCCGCCGACAGCCGCTTCTCCGAGACCCGACGTGCGGTCGGCATCCGCGCGCGCATGCACGACTTCGGGCGGACCATGCTGGTCTGCCGCATGCGCCATGCCGAACCGCACCGGCAGACCGCGTGGGAGTGGTTCCGCTACGGCCAGACCCTGGCCCTGTTGCCGCTGCACGATCCGCATGTCTCGTCGGCGGTGCTGACCTTGCCGCAACAGGACATCCAACGCCTGCAGGCACTGGACGAGGACGCCTTCAACGCCGACCTGCAGGCGCGCTTCGACGGCCGGCTGGGGACCATGGCGCGGCTGGCGCCGCCGGTCGCCTATCCGCTGGTCGGGGTGTACGCCGAGCGCTTCATCGCACCGCGCTTCGCCGCGATCGGCGATGCCGCGGTCGGCATGCACCCGGTCACCGCGCATGGCTTCAACTTCGGGCTGCACTCGGTGGATGCATTGTCCAGCCGCCTGCTGCGGGCGCGCAGGGCCGGGCAGGACTGCATCGCCGATGCCGTGTTGCGCAGCTACGAGCGCAGTCACCAGCGCGCAACCCGGCCGCTGTACGAGGCGACCCGCGCGATCGCCGGGCTGTACGCCGACGACCGTCCGCCGGCGCGCATGTTGCGCAAGCTGGCGCTCGGGATCGGGCGCCATGCCGCGCCCTTCCGGCGGCTGGTGATGGCCGGCTTGACCGACGACGTCAAGCCGGCATCGCACCGTGTCGACGGCGCGCCGCTCGCGGGCCTGCCCGCGCGCTGAGGCTCAGGCCTCGGGAAGCGGGTTCTTCTCGGCCTCGTCCACGCCGATCCAGTCGTCGGGCGTGAGTGCGTGCAGCCCATGCGCGATCCGCGCCTTGTCGCATTGCGCGCTGGCTTCGCCGAATTCGTAGCTGGCCGGCACCAGCGCGCACACCGACGGTCGCCGGTCGTGGATCGTGCAGCGGCTGTACCTGCCGATGTCCGCATCCAGCGCGATGCAGCGCGGGTGGGATTGCGAGGTACCGCGCATCACGCGCTCGTGCGTGCGCAGCGGTTCGGTCAGATCGAACGGCACCACGCCGCCGAGCGCGGCATCCGCTTCGGACCAGTGGAAGCTGACCCGGAAGAACGCGCAGCAGGCGCCGCAGGTGAGGCAGGGATGCGCGTTGGCGTGGATCGCGGGCATGCGCCATTGTCGGCGACAATGGCGCCATGACGGAACCGTGCAACATCGCCGCCGCGTTGCCGCGGCTGGCGCGCGAGCGCCCCGAGCAGGTGGCAATGCGCTGCCCGGGTGCTGGCGGGTGTTACGACGTTGCCCTGACCTATGCCGAACTGGATGCGCGCAGCGATGCGATCGCCGCCGGGCTGGCGACGCGCGGGATCGTGCGCGGCACCCGCACGGTGGTGATGGTGCGGCCGACGCCGGAGTTCTTCCTGCTGATGTTCTCGCTCTTCAAGGCGGGCGCGGTGCCGGTGCTGGTGGATCCGGGCATCGACCGGCGCGCGCTGAAGCAATGCCTGGACGAAGCGCAACCGGAGGCCTTCATCGGCATCCCGCTGGCGATGCTGGCGAAGGCGCTGCTTGGCTGGGCGACGTCGGCGCGCGTGCGCATCACCACCGGCCGACGCGCCTGGCTGGCGGATGCGACGCTGGCCGAGGTCGAACGCGCTGGCGCGCACGCACCCCCGCAACTGGCGGAGACGGCGCCGGACGATGTCGCCGGCCTGCTGTTCACCAGCGGCAGCACCGGCGTGCCGAAGGGCGTGGTGTACCGGCATCGGCATTTCGTGGCGCAGATCGAGATGTTGCGGGACGCGTTCGGGATCGAGGCCGGGGGCATCGATCTGCCCACCTTCCCGCCGTTCGCGTTGTTCGATCCGGCGCTGGGGCTGACCTCGATCATCCCCGACATGGATCCCACGCGTCCGGCCAAGGCCGATCCGCGCAAGCTGCTTGCGGCGATCGAACGCTTCGGCGTGACCCAGTTGTTCGGCTCGCCGGCGCTGATGCGCGTCCTGGCCGAACATGGCGCGCCACTGCCGACGGTGAAGCGGGTGACCAGTGCCGGCGCGCCGGTGCCGGCCGAGGTGGTGGCGAAGATGCTCGCGCTGTTGCCCCCCGATGCGCAGCTGTGGACGCCCTACGGCGCCACCGAATGCCTGCCGGTGGCGGTGGTCGAGGGTCGCGAGCTGCTGACCCTGCGCGACCGCACCGAGACGGGCGCGGGCACCTGCGTGGGCCGGCCGGTGGCGGGCAACGACGTGCGCATCATCCACATCGATGATGCCGCGATCCCCGCATGGCGCGACGCGCTGCTGGCGCGCCCCGGCGACGTCGGCGAGATCACCGTCGCCGGCCCCAGCGCGACCGACGCCTATTTCAACCGCGATGCGCAGACCGCGCTGGCGAAGATCCGCGAGCGCCTGCCGGACGGCCGCGAGCGCATCGTCCACCGCATGGGCGACCTCGGCTGGTTCGATGGCGAAGGCCGGCTGTGGTTCTGCGGGCGCAAGTCGCAGCGGGTAGTGGTGGATCCGGCCACCACGCTGTGCACGGAGCAGGTGGAGCCGGTGTTCAACGCGCATCCCGAGGTCGCGCGCACGGCGCTGGTCGGGATCGGGCCGAAGGGTGCGCAGCGGCCGGTGCTGTGCGTGGAGTTGCGGGCCGGCATCGACCGGCGCGAGTGGCTGCGCATCGCGGGCGAGTTGCGGCACCTGGCCGACGGTTTCGTGCACACCGCCAAGGTCGACACCTTCCTGCGGTATCCGAAGCCGTTCCCGGTCGACATCCGCCACAACGCGAAGATCGGCCGCGAGGCACTGGCGGCGTGGGCCGCCACGCAACCCTTGGAGGACATGGCATGAAGATCCTCGTCACCGGCGGTGGTGGTTTCCTCGGGCAGGCGCTGTGCCGCGGCCTGGTCGAACGCGGGCACGACGTCACCAGCTTCAACCGCGGCCGCTACCCGGCGCTCGATGCCATCGGCGTGCGCCAGGTGGCCGGCGACCTGGCCGATCGCGAGGCGGTGATGGCGGCGTTCGCGGGCGGCTTCGATGCAGTCTTCCACAACGCCGCGAAGGCGGGCGCCTGGGGCAGCTACGACAGCTACCACCAGGCCAATGTCGTCGGCACGCAGAACGTGCTGGATGCCTGCCGGGTGCACGGCATCGGCAGGCTGGTCTACACCTCCACGCCGAGCGTGACCCATCGCGCGACGCATCCGGTCGAAGGCGGCACCGCCGAGACCGTACCCTACGGCGAGAACTTCCAGGCGCCATACGCCACCACCAAGGCCATCGCCGAGAAGGCGGTGCTGGCGGCGAACGATGCGAATCTCGCCACTGTGGCCTTGCGTCCGCGCCTGATCTGGGGTCCGGGCGACAACCAGATCCTGCCGCGGCTGGTCGAACGCGCGAAGGCTGGCCGCCTGCGCATCGTCGGCAGCGGCGACAACAGGGTCGACACCACCTACATCGACAATGCCGCGCAGGCGCATTTCGATGCGTTCGAACACCTGCACCCCGGCGCTACATGCGCGGGCAAGGCCTACTTCATCAGCAACGGCGAGCCATGGCCGATGCGCGAGGTGCTCAACGGCTTGTTGCGCGCGGCTGGCGCGCCGGAGGTGCACCGGCACCTGCCGTTCCGGGTGGCGTACGCGGTCGGCGTGGTGTGTGAAGGCGTGTGGTCGATATTGCCGCTGAAGGGCGAGCCGCCGATGACCCGCTTCCTGGCGGAGCAGTTGAGCACCAGCCACTGGTATTCGATGGCGCCGGCCACCCGTGATTTTGGCTATGTGCCGAAGGTGACGATGGCGGAGGGCTTGGAGCGGTTGCGGGCGTCGATTGCGGGATAGCCCGGCGAATCCGCGCTGGCGGGGCGTGGGCGCAAGCAGGCCATGGATGGCCTGCGTCCGCGACTCAGTCCTGGACGACTGGATGGAGCGGTGCGCCACGCCTTGCCTGCACGGGTTCGCCCCGGGGCGCGGGATAGAATGCCCGCATGACCCAGCCCCCCTTCAACTGGAAGCAACCCGCGGGCAAGGCGCTGGAGCTCGCGCTCAACCGCGCGCTGGCGCTCGATGACGAGACCCGTGCCGCGCTGCGTGGGCTCGACGGCCAGCGGGTGGCGCTGACCCTGACCTCGCCGCCGCTGGCGCTGCAGGTGCAGGTCGAGGGCGAGGCGCTGCGCGTCGGTCCAGTCGATGCCGCGGTCGAACCCGACCTCGGCGTGCGCACCACCCTCGCCGGCCTGCTCGGCCAGCTTCCCATGTTCCGTCGAGACGACGCGCCGCCGGTCGGCAAGCTGCGCATCGAAGGCGATGCCGAACTCGCGCGCCGCCTGCAGCACCTCGCGCAGCGCTTCGATCCTGACTGGCAGCAGCCCTTCGTGCGGGTGTTCGGCGAGGTGCTCGGGGTGCAGGTGGCGAAGGCGGTGTCGGCGGGCCTGCGGCAGGCCCAGGTCGCCGGCCGGCAACTCGCCGAGTCCGCCGCCGAATTCGTCACCGAGGAAAGCCGCGACGTAGTGCCGCGCGCTGAACTCGACGCCTTCCACGACGATGTCGACGCCTTGCGCGACGACGTCGAGCGCATCGCCGCGAAGATCGCGCGCCTGCGCCGCGACCGCGGGATCGGGGCATGAAGCCTGCCCTGCGCGCCCTGCGCATCGGCCGCGTGGTCCTGCGCTACCGGCTCGACGACCTGCTCGACGACACCCCGGCGGCGCGTTGGCTGAAGCTGATGCGGCCGTTCGTGCCGCGCGCGTCGGCGCAGGTGGCCTCGCTCCCGCGGGGCGAACGCCTGCGCCTGGCCCTGCAGGAGCTGGGCCCGATCTTCGTGAAGTTCGGGCAGATCCTGTCCACCCGCCGCGACCTGATCCCGGCCGACATCGCCGCCGAGCTGACCCTGTTGCAGGACCGGGTGGCGCCGTTCGACGGCGGCACCGCGCGCGACATCGTGGAACTGGAACTCGGCCGCGCGATCGACGTGGCCTACGCCAGCTTCGACATCGTGCCGCTGGCGTCGGCGAGCATCGCGCAGGTGCATGCGGCGACCCTGCACGATGGCCGCGAGGTGGTGGTCAAGGTCCTGCGCCCCGGGATCGAACGCCAGATCGCCGCCGACGTGGCGCTGCTGGAAAGCGTTGCCGCGATCGTCGAGCGCGCGCATCCGAGCGCCGACAAGATCCGCCCGCGCGAGATCGTCGCCGAGATCGAGAACACCCTGTCCGCCGAACTCGACCTCCAGCGCGAGGCCGGCAACGCCAGCCTGCTGCGGCGCAACTGGCTGGGTTCGCCCGACCTGTACGTGCCGGAGGTGATCTGGTCGCACACCGCGCAGGGCGCGATGACCATGGAGCGCGTGCGCGGCATCCCGTCGGACGACATCGCCGCGCTGGATGCCGCCGGCATCGACCGCAAGGCGCTGGCGGCCAAGGGCGTGCGCCTGTTCTACCAGCAGGTGTTCCGCGACAACTTCTTCCATGCCGATGCGCACGCCGGCAACATCTGGGTGGATCCCGAACGCAAGGCCGACCCGCGCTTCATCGCGCTCGACTTCGGGATCATGGGCCAGCTCTCCAGCGACGACCAGTACTGGCTCGCGGAGAACTTCATGGCGATCTTCCAGCGCGATTACCGCCGCATCGCCGAGTTGCACGTGCAGGCCGGCTGGATGCCGGCACACATCCGCATCGACGAACTGGAAGCCGCCGCGCGCGCGGTCTGCGAGCCGTATTTCACGCGCCCGCTGAGCGAGATCTCGCTGGCCGAAGTGCTGGCCAAGCTGTTCCGCACCGCGCAGCGCTACGAACTCACCCTGCAGCCGCAGCTGATCCTGCTGCAGAAGACCTTGCTCAACATCGAGGGCGTGGGCCGCCAGCTGGATCCCGGGATCGACATCTGGGCGGTCGCACGGCCGGTGCTGGAGAAGATCTTGGCCGAACGCTACAGCCCGCAGCGGCTGGGCGCCGAATTCCGCAAGCGGCTGCCGGAGATGGTCACCCGCGCGCCGGAAGTGCCGCGCCTGCTGCACGCCTGGCTCCAGCAGCAGGTCGAGGGCCGCCACGAGTTGCGCATGCGTTCGTCGGATGTGCGCGAGATCGCGGCCACGCTCGGTTCGATGCAGCGCCGGATCGTGTCTTCGATCCTCGGCGTCGGCCTGCTGATCGTCGCCGCCGTGCTGTACGCGCTGGAGGCCGGCGGCCCGCAGCTGGGCGGCGTGCCGGTGTCGACCTGGATCGCCGGGCTCGGTGGCCTGTGGGCACTGCTGGCGGCCTGGCCGCGGCGCTGACCACGATGCGCCTGGCCGGCGGCCAGTTCCTGGGCGATCGCCGACGCCGCCTGCGGGTGGAGGCGATCGAGCTGGCCGACATGCGGCCGACCGTGCCGCGCCACGCGGTACACGCGCACACCCACGAGGAAGCGCACCTGCTGGTGCTGCACCGCGGCGCCTATCGCAGCAGTGCCCGCGGCATGCCCGAGGT
>JAFLEC010000078.1 GCA_017302095.1 Lysobacterales bacterium
GGGGTGCTGGCGTCGCAGGGGCTGGACGTGGAGACGCTGGTCGCCGCGATCCTGCATGACACCATCGAGGACACCCCGCTCAGCCGCGGCGACATCGCCAGCCAGTTCGGCGAAACCGTCGCCGACCTGGTGGACGGCGTCACCAAGCTGGACAAGCTGCGCTTCGCGGACCGGCAGGAGGCGGCTGCCGAAAGCTTCCGCAAGATGCTGCTGGCGATGTCGCGCGACCTGCGCGTCATCCTGATCAAGCTGGCCGACCGCCTGCACAACATGCGCACGCTGGGCGCGCAGTCCACCGACGCGCGGATCCGGATCGCCCGCGAGACGCTGGACATCTACGCACCGATCGCCCAGCGCCTGGGCATGAACCTGATCAAGTCGGAGCTGCAGGACCTCGGTTTCCGCGCGCTGCATCCGTGGCGCCACGCGGTGATCGAGAAGCGCATCCGCAGCCAGCCGCTGGTGCGCCGCGAGGCGCTGGCGCAGATCGAGGCGCAGCTCGCGCAACGCCTGGCGATGGAGCGCATCGAGCACCGCCTGGTCGGCCGCATCAAGACCCCGTGGAGCATCTATTCGAAGATGCGCGCGGAGAACCGCAGCTTCGCGCAGGTGATGGACGTGTTCGGGTTCCGGGTGGTGGTCGGCAGCGTGGCCGAGTGCTACCACGCGCTGGGCGCGGTGCATTCGGTGTTCAAGCCGCTGGACGGACGCTTCCGCGATTTCGTGGCGATCCCCAAGGCGAACGGCTACCAGTCCCTGCACACCGTGCTGTTCGGGCCCTACGGCTCGCCGATCGAGGTGCAGATCCGCACCCGCGAGATGGACCTGGTGGCCGAGCGCGGGGTCGCCGCGCACTGGGCGTACAAGCACGGCGAGGACGCCGGCAACAGCGCGCAGACGCGGGCGTCGGCGTGGATCGCGAACCTGGTGGAGAGCCAGCGCGGCACCGGCTCCTCGCTGGAATTCCTGGAGAACGTGAAGGTCGACCTGTTCCCGGACGAGGTCTACCTGTTCACCCCCAAGGGCGACATCATGGCGCTGCCGCGCAACGCCACCGCGCTGGACTTCGCCTACGCCGTGCACACCGACGTCGGCAACCATGCGGTCGCCGCCCGCGTGGACCGCAAGCTGGCGCCGCTGCGCGCGAAGCTGGTCAGCGGGCAGACGGTCGAGGTGATCACCGCGAAGTCGGCGGGGCCGGCCGCGCAGTGGCTGGAGTTCGTGGCCACCGCCAAGGCGCGCACCGCGATCCGGCAGCAGCTCAAGCAGCTCGAGCACGAGGATGCGGTGCGCCTCGGGCACCACATGCTGGACCGCGCGCTGGGCGCGCAGGGCACCTCGCTGGACCGGCTGCCGACGCCACGGCTGGAGGCCTACCTGGCCGAGAACCGCTATCCGCGGCTGGAAGCGATGCTGGCCGACATCGCACTGGGCAACCGCATGCCCGTGCAGGTCGCGCTGGCGCTCGCGCAGGAGCAGGCCCCCAGCCTGCTGCAGCCGGACGCCCGCGGCGTGCCGCAGGATCGCATCCTGATCACCGGCGCCGAGCGCGGGGTGGTCAGCTTCGCGCAGTGCTGCCTGCCGATCCCGGGCGACGAGATCATGGGTTACCACAGTGCCGGCAAGGGCATCGTCGTGCACCGGCTGGAATGCCCCAACGTCGCCGAGTACCGCAAGTCGCCCGAGCGCTGGGTGCCGATCGGCTGGGATCGCCAGGTCTCCGGCGATTTCGATGCCGCCCTGCGGGTCGAGGTCGACAACCGGCCGGGCGTGCTGGCGCAGGTGGCGGCGGCGATCGCGCAGGCCGATTCCAACATCGACCGGGTCGAATACCTCGAGCGCGACACCCGCATCGCCGCGATCCGCTTCTCGATCGAAGTCGCCGATCGCAAGCACCTGGCCGAGGTGATGCGCCGGATCCGCCGGCTGGGCGTGGTCCACGGCGTCCAGCGGCTGTAGCGCCGCTACACTGGCGGCCCCGTCGACGAGGCGACCGCCATGCCCCGCACCGCCATCCACAGCAACCGCGCCCCGGCCGCGATCGGCCCGTATTCGCAGGCCACCCGCGCCGGCAACCTCGTGTTCTTCAGCGGCCAGATCCCGCTGGACCCGGCCACCGGCGCGCTGGTCGAGGGCGACATCGCGACGCAGGCGCGGCGGGCGTTCGACAACCTCAAGGCGGTTTGCGAGGCCGCCGGCGGGACCATGGACGACATCGTCCGCGTCGGCCTGTACCTCACCGACCTGTCCCAGTTCACTGCGGTCAACGCGGTGATGGGCGAGTACTTCGCCGAGCCCTACCCGGCGCGTTCCACCATCGAGGTGCCGGCGCTGCCGAAGGGCGCCGCGTTCGAAGTGGATGCGGTGATGGCGCTCGCCTAGCGGCGCACCAGCGCACAGCCTCCGCACTGCTTGCGCATCTCGCGCGGCAGGCGGCCGGTCCAGCGCTTGAAGGCGCGGCGGAAGTCGCGGACCTCGCCGAAGCCGACCGCGGCGGCGACCTCTGCGATCGACAGCCCGCCCGCTACCAGCAATTCGCAGGCGACGCGTTCGCGCACGCCGTCGTGGAGGGCGCGGAAGTTGGTGCCGGCGGCGCGCAGTTGCCGGCGCAGGGTGCGTTCGGTGAGGTGCAGTTCGGCGGCGAGGTCGGTCAGTCGCGGGGTCTCGGCCACCTGCAGGGCGAGGCGCTCCTGGATCGCGGCGACGATGCCCGCCGGCGGTTGCTCGGACGGCATCTGCGTCCGGCACACCGCGAGCAGTTCGCGCAACGCGATCGGGTTGGCGGCCGGCATCGGGCGGTCCAGCCATTCGCGCGCGATCACCACCCGGGTGTCGGGCTGGCCGAAGCGCACCTCCGCGCCGAGCACCTCGGCGTAGCGCGCGGCATGCGCGGGCGGCGGATACCCGAGGTCGACCCGGTGGCCGCGGAATCCGTCGCCGAGCATCGCCCGGCAGAGGTTGTGGCAACTGGCCAGGAACTCCTCGCACAGGTAGGCCTCGATCTCCGGCTCGCGGGTGCGCATGCGCAGGGTCACCGCGATACCGTCGGGGTCGTCGACGACCGCCAGTTCCAGCATCGCGCCGGTGATCGGGGCGAAGCGGACCGCAGTGCGCAGCGCCTCGCCGAAGGTCGGGGAGGCCATCATCGCCAGCCCGAGCAGGCCGAATTCGCCGAGCGACTGGCGTCCGCCCAGCAGGAGCCCGTGGCCCTCGCCGGGCAACGTCGCCAACGCGCGCTGGATCACGCGGCAGGCTTCGCGGTAGGTGAGGTAGGGGGCGTTCTGCGGCTCTGCGAAATCGCGCGGGCCGACCCGCATCCCTTGGAACCACGGCGCGATCGGCACGCCCAGCTCGAGGCCACGGCCGACCAGGGTGGCGACGATCCCGCTCTTGATGTTGGCGGTGCCCATCGGCGGTGGGTCGGGAAGCCGTCGATGTGGCATGCGGATCACGCTTTGTCCGGTTCTGCCCCCATTCTAGGTCGAATGTCCCCTAGCCGGGGAAGGAGGCGTTGACGACACTGAACGCGGACCTTGGGAGGAAAGACCGTGGGGAAGACGATCCGCTTGGCGGCAGCCGTGGCGCTGGCGCTGGCACTGCCGGCGTGCGAGAAAGTGTCGACCGTGTCCGATTCCGCCTCGCCCGCGGGTGAGGCCGGGTTCGCCGCCGAATTCCGGCAGAAGCTGCTGGATGCGAAGCCGGGCGATGTCATCGAAGTCCCCGCGGGCGTCCACCACTTCGACCGCAGCCTCAGCCTGCGCACGGACGGGGTGACCATCCGCGGCGCCGGGCGCGACAAGTCGATCCTCAGCTTCAAGGGCCAGAAGGCCGGCGCGGAGGGCCTGCTGGTCAACGCCAACGACTTCACCATCGAGCACCTGGCCATCGAGGACAGCAAGGGCGACGGGCTGAAGGTCAGCGAGGCCAAGGGCGTGACCATCCGCGGCGTGCGGGTGGAGTGGACCGGCGGCCCAAGCACCAGCAACGGCGCCTACGGCCTCTACCCGGTGCTGTCGCAGGACGTGCTGGTCGAGGACACGGTGTCGATCGGGGCGTCGGACGCCGGGATCTACGTCGGGCAATCGCGCGACGTGGTGGTGCGCAACAGCCGCGCCGAACGCAACGTGGCCGGCATCGAGATCGAGAACACCATCAACGCCGACGTCTACGGCAACGTGGCGACCGGCAACACCGGCGGGATCCTGGTCTTCAACATGCCGGCGCTGACCCAGCAGGGCGACGCCGTGCGGGTGTTCGGCAACAAGGTGGTCGCCAACAACACCCGCAACTTCGGCGCCAAGGGCACCCCGGTCGCGAGCGTGCCGGCGGGCAGCGGCATCGTGGTCAACTCGAACGACAACATCGAGATCTTCGACAACGACATCGCCGACAACAAGACCGCCAACATCATCATCTCCAGCGTGTATTCGACCGGTTACAAGGCCGACAAGGCCTCCGGCGAGTTCGATCCCTACCCGGAGCGCATCCACGTGCACGGCAACCGCCTCTCCGGCGGCGGCGATTCCCCGGACGGCCTCGACCTGAAGGCGCTCAAAGTCGCGCTGTACGGCCTCGGCGGGCGCATGCCGGACGTGCTGTTCGACGGCTACGTCAACCCGAAGCGCGCCGGCGGCCCGCAGATCTGCCTGCGCGACGTCTCCGGCGTGGTCAACGCCGACGGCCCCGGCGGCTACAAGAATCCGTCCAAGGACGCGACGCCGTTCGCCTGCAGCCTGCCGTCGCTGCCCGCCGTCGACCTCAAGCGCGGGTGAGCCAGGCGATGCTGCGTCGCTTCATCGCGGGCCTGGCGCTGTGCGTGCTTGCCGCCTGCGCGCGGGTCCCGGACCCGGTGCGCTTCCATGCCGACGGCATGCCGGAATCGCTGGCGGACTGGAACGTGGTGTACGTGGACGACGGGCGCCTGCGCCTCAACGCGCGGGTGGTGCCCTACGACCTCGCCACTCCGTTGTTCACGGATTACGCGCACAAGCTGCGCACGGTCTGGATGCCGGAAGGCGCCAAGGCCCACTACCAACCCGAGGCCACCTTCGATTTCCCGGTCGGGACCATCCTCAGCAAGACCTTCTACTACCCGCGGGGCGAGGCCGGCACGGTCCTGCGCAGCGCCGATCCCGGCCCCGACCTGGCGGACGGCGGGCTCGCGCTGGATGCGGTTCGGCTGGTCGAGACCCGGCTGCTGGTGCGGCGCAAGGACGGCTGGGTCGCCTTGCCCTACGTGTGGAACGAGGCACAGACCGAGGCGCGGCTAATGCGCGGCGGCGAACTGCTGCCGCTGGCGATGGTCGGCGACGACGGCAGCCGCCAGCAGGTGGACTACGCGGTGCCCGACCAGAACCAGTGCGCCGGTTGCCACGGTACCGACCTCAAGTCGAAGGCCGTGTTCCCGATCGGCCCGAAGGCGCGCCACCTCAACCGCAGCTTCGCCTACGGGGATCGCCGCGCGAACCAACTCGCGCGCTGGCAGGAGGTCGGCTACCTCGACGGCGTCCCCGGCGGACCGCTGCCGGCCGACGCCCGCTGGGACTATCCGAAGGCGTCGCTGGACGCGCGCGCGCGTGCTTACCTTGACATCAATTGCGGCCATTGCCACAGCCCGCGCGGCGCGGCGCGGACCTCGGGGATGTGGCTGGATGCGGCCACCCGCGATCCGCTCCGGCTCGGCCGCTGCAAGCTGCCGATCGCCGCGGGCAAGGGCACCGGCGACCACGCCTACGGCATCCAGCCCGGCGATCCCGACGCGTCGATCCTGCCTTACCGCATGGCCAGCACCGACCCCTCCGTGATGATGCCGGAGCTCGGTCGCAGCGTCGTCCACGTCGAGGGCGTGGCGCTGCTGCGCGCGTGGATCGCGGCCATGCCTCCATACGACTGCGACGGCTGATGCCGTCGCGCCATGCCTTGCTGACACGAACCGGGGAGGGAGATGTGATCAAGCAACACCGACTGGCGGCCGCCATCCGCCGCACCATGCTGGCCGCCGTGCTGGCGTCGACCGCATGGTCGGCCCAGGCGCAGGACGCCCAGGCCGCCAAGCCCGATGCCACCACCCTCGACAAGATCGTGGTCACCGCGCAGAGCCGCGAGCAGGAACTGCAGGACGTCCCGATCGCGCTGCAGGTGGTGGGCGCCGACGTGATCGAAAGCACCACCGCCACCGACATCGGCGACCTCGACATGTTCATCCCGGGGCTGGAAGTCAGTGACGACCAGCCCACCCAGGCGCGCTTCGAACTGCGCGGCCTGAGCACCGGCGACTTCGGCATCGGCACCGATCCCACGGTCGGCGTCTACGTGGACGGGGTATACGCGGGCCGCGGCGGCGGCACCGTGCTGCCGTTCCTGGACGTCGCGCGGATCGAGGTGCTGAAGGGGCCGCAGGGCACCCTGTTCGGCCGCAACACCGCGGCCGGCGCGATCTCGATCGTCACCCAGCGGCCGTCGCAGGAACGCGAGGGCCGCGTGCGCGTGCGCGTCGGCAACGACGACCGCCGCTCGGTCGACGGCACCCTGAACCTGCCGGCCGGCGATGCGGTCGCGCTGCGCTTCAACGTCCTGCACGACGAGACCGGTGGCTGGCTGCGCGATGCCGCGACCGGCGAGGCGCTCGACGGCGGCAAGACCGATGCGCTGCGCGCGGCGCTGGGCTGGGACATCAGCGCTGACACCCGGCTGCTGCTGACCTGGGATCACGAGAAGATGGATCGGCGCGCGCGCCCGACGATCGGCATCGTCGACCTCGATCCCGATACCGGCCTGCCCGAATACCCGGCCGACCCCGCGCATTACCGCGATCCCTTCGACCAGCCGGCGTACACCGACGTGGCCGGCAACGACGAGACCCGCGACTTCGACGGCGTGACCCTGCAGCTGGAGCACGACTTCACTTGGGGACGCCTGACCGCGACCACCGCCTGGCGCAACTTCGACACCCTCAACCGCGCCGAGGAAGACGCGACCAACCGCGCCTACCTGTTCATCGACACCGCGAACGTCGAGGACAACACCACCTGGTACCAGGAGCTGCGCTTCAACGGCAGCACCGACCGCCTGGACTGGGTCGCGGGCGCCAGCTGGTTCAAGGAGCGCGCGCGCCAGTCGAGCGTGGTCGACCTGACCAGCGACAGCGTGGACACCGCGTCCGGCTACGTCCTCGGCCTGCCGCTGTTCACCGTGCTGCAGTCGGTGGCGGATTACTACGGGGTGCCGGTGCAGCTGTTCGGCAACCCTTGGCAGGAGTCCTACGACAACACCCTGGACGCCAAGGCCTATGCGCTGTTCGGCGACGTGATCTGGCATGCAACCGACAAGCTCAACCTGACCTTCGGCCTGCGCTACACCCGCGACGAGAAGGACTTCTCCTGGTTCAACGACTTCCACACCGCGGACGAGCTCAACCAGGCGCTGCAGGTGCTGGACGCGGTCGGCATCCTCGGCGAACTGGGCCTCAGCGCCGAGCAGCTCGCGATGATGGACCTGGCGTTCTCCGACCCGGTCTCGATGGCGAACAAGGGCCTGCTCAACCGCGCCTCGAACAGCTGGAGCGACTGGAGCCCGCGCTTCGTCGTCGACTACCACTTCTCCGACGAGACCATGGCGTTCGCGTCGCTGGCCAAGGGCTACAAGGCCGGCGGCTACAACGCGTTCTCGCCGGGCGCGCACTTCGACAACGAGGACGTGTGGAACCTGGAGGCCGGCGTGAAGCGCTCGCTGGCCGGCGGCCGGCTGCAGTTCGAGGCCTCCGCCTACCACTACCGCTACGACAACCGCCAGGCGATCTGGCTGGACACCACCACCGCGGTGCCGCGCTACGTGATCAACGTCAGCGACCTCTCCGCATGGGGCGCGGAGTTCAGCGCGCGCTGGCAGCCGACGCCCGAGCTGTCGCTGGACGCGAACGCGGCCTGGATCGACGCCACCTACGACGATTACGTGACCCCCGACGGCATCGACCTCAGCGGCGAGCCGACCGGCGAGCCGTGGTTCTCCGCCTCGGTCGGCGGCAGTTACCTGTGGGACCTGGCAGCGTCGGGCAGCATGCGGCTCTCGGTCCGCCATGCCTACCGTGGCGCCGGCCGCTGCAACGACGCATCGGGGACGCAGGGCACCTGCGGACACTACCCGGCGTTCCGCATCGGTGGCGCCAGCAACCGCACCGACGTGCAGCTGCAGTGGCGGTCGCCGCAGGATCGCTGGAGCGTCGCCGCGTACGCCAACAACCTGTTCGACAACCGCTACGTGACCGGCCTGCAGCAGTACGGCACCACCGTCTTCGGCACCGTCGGCGCGACCATCAGCGAACCCCGCCAGTACGGGCTGGAGGCGCAGTACCGGTTCTGAGCGCGCGCCTGCGGCTGGCGCCGCGCGGGGGCTGCCGGCATCCTGTCGAGATGCCGGCAGTGCCTTCCCCCGCCCTGGTCGATGCCGACCAGCCCCTGTCTTCGCTGCCCGGCGTCGGGCCCGCGTTGCGAGAGAAGCTGGCGGCGCGCGGCTTCACCGGCCTGCAGGACCTGTGGCTGCACCTGCCGCGGGGCTACGAGGACCGCACCACGCTGTCGCCGATCCGCGCGTTGCAGGCGGGCGTGCCGGCGCAGGTCGAGGGCACCGTGGAGGCCGTCGAGCGCGGCTTCCGCTACCGCCCGATGTTGCGGGTGGCGCTCTCCGACGACTCGCGCGGCACCCTGGTCCTGCGCTTCTTCCATTTCCGCGCGCAGCAGGCCGCGCAGTTCGCGCCCGGCACGCGCGTGCGCGCCTACGGCACGCCGCGCCCGGGCCAGCTCGGGCTGGAGATCGTGCATCCCAGCTACCGCATCGTCGGCGACGCCGAGGCTCCCTTGGGCGAGGCGCTCGACCCCGTCTATCCGGAGATCGAGGGCATCGGGCCGGGCAACCTGCGCAAGCTGATCGGGCTGGCGCTGGCGCGGCTGCCGGCGGG
>JAFLEC010000079.1 GCA_017302095.1 Lysobacterales bacterium
AGGGCCTGCGCCTGCGCAGCGGGAACGCCCACCGCCTGCAGGCCCTCCGCACTGCGGATCCCGTCGCCGGCACACAGCACCGTGGTCCAGCCCGCGTCGGCATGGCGCATCAGCGCACGCCCACCCGCCTCGCCCTGGGTCCAGTCCGCCACCGCAAGATCGCCGGCAACCACCACCGGGCCGGCGTCCAGCGGCTGCCCGGGTCGGTCCCAGGTGGCATGCATCGCGGCCACGATCGCATCGCCGGCGCCGGCATCCGCCGGCGTCCCGCCGCGCGAACAGGCGGCCAGCAACAGGGCCAGCGCGCACGCTGGCCATCTCGTCGTCATCGTCATCGTCGTCGCTCCCTGGCGCGCGGTCAGAACCGCCACCGCAGGCCGAGCTGGAACGTGCGCGGCGCACCCGGCTGCAGGATCGCGTCGCTTGCCGAGGCGCGGTCGCGGACGCTCAACGCACCGACGTAGGTGGTGTCGGCGAGGTTGCGCACCTCCGCGAACAACCGCCAGCGATCCCCCTCGATGCCGGCGCGCAGGCCGAACAGGTGGTAGCCGTCGAGCCGGTAGGTGTTGCTGAAATCCGCGTAGCGCGCGCCCACCACGTCGAACGTCGGGCCGGCGAAGAAACCGCCGGCGGTGCGCAGCATGACTTCGCCGCGCCAGGCATGGCGCGGGGCCGCGGGTAGGCGGTTATCGCCATAGGCCGCGTCGTCGTCGAACACGAAATGGTTGAGGCTGGCGCTCAGCAGGGGCTCGATGCGCACGCCGCCGACCGGGATGCTGGCCGACACCAGGGCTTCGAGGCCGGCATGCACGGTGCGGTCGACGTTGGTCGACAGGCTGGTGCCCGGGGCCTGCGGATCGTCGACCGAGAGGATCTCGTCGCGGATCGCGGCGTAGTACGCCGACACGTCCCAGTTCCAGCGCACCGCATCCGCGCCGCCGCCGCTGTCGCCGCGCAGGCCGGCTTCGACCACGTTGCCGTGCATCGGGTCGAGGGTGGCGCTGCCGCCGCGCACGTCGTCCTCCAACTCGAAGGTGGTCGGCGCCTCGAACAGTCGCCCGACGCTCGCATACGCCTCGCGTCCTTCGCCGAGCCGGCGGATCGCGCCGAGCCGCGGGTTGAAGGCGCTGTAGTCGGCCTTCGGGTTGCGCAGCGTGCCGCTGGCGACGTCGGTGTTGCGCACGTCGCGGCTGGTGAGCACGCCCTGCGCGCCGTAGACCAGGGTCCAGTCGGCGTCCAGTGCCCAGCGATCGACCAGGAACGCCTCGGTCGCGCGCGAGCGGTTGTCGACCACGGTGCGCAGGCCGTTGCGGCGGCCGCCGTCGTTGCGGTAGAGGCCGCCCTCTTCGCGGGTGTCGGCGAGGTTGATGCCGGCGAGCACATCGTGGTCGCCGATGCGCACGTTGTAGCGCGCCATCCCGGCGGTGGTGCGCTGGCGGGTGTTCTTCAGCAGGCTGAACACCTCCACCGGGGGCATCGGGCCCGGGCCATCGAAGTCGACCATGATCTTGTCGACGATCGGATGGAACAGGTCCTGTTCCTCGAACGACGCGCCCACCACCAGCTGGCGATCGTCGTCGATGCGCCAGTCCGCCTTCGCCGCGAGGCGATCGGTCCGCACGTTCAACTGGAAGTTGCCGGTGATCGCCGATGGGTTGGCCTGCGACGGATCGTCCTCCACTTGCGCGCGGGTCAGCGCACCGGCGAGTTGTTCCTTGTTGTCGACGTGGCTGGCGAAGGCACGCAACTCCAGCCCCGGCGCCAGCTGCCAGCCGCCATTGGCGTACAGGCTGCGGCGCCGCTGCCGGCTGTGTTCGCGATAGCCGTCGCGGTCGCGCGCGTCCAGCGTGAGCAGGCCGTCGAGGTCGCCACCGACGCCACCCAGGGTCAGGCGGGCATCGCGCTGGCCGTCGCTGCCGACGCCGAGGAACACGGCGAGCGGATCGCCGTTGCGCGCAGTGGGCGATGTGAAATCGATCGCCCCGCCGAGGTTGCTGGCGCCGTAGGTCAGCGCGTTGGCGCCGCGCGCGACGGTCATGTAGCGCGCGGTCATGGGATCCGGGAAACGGTTGTGGTTGTTGCCGTCCGCGGTGGTGACCGGCAGCCCGTCCTGGAACAGCTTGATGCCGTTGCTGTCGTAGTCGGTGGCATCGAGATTGGAGCCTCGGCTGCTGATGAACACCGCGTCGCCGCCGGTGCCGCTCTCGCTGAACAGGCCGGGCACGTAGCGCAGGGCATCCGCCAGGTTGGCCACGGCACGCGCCTGGAACGTGTCGGCATCGACCACGGTGACGCTTCCCGGCGTCAACGCGCGCTCGGCCTCGGCGGCGTCGCGCACGCCGCGCACCTGCACGCGGTCCAGGGTCTTGACCTGGGGATCGGCGTCGGCCGGCGCGCCATCGGTGGCACGGGCTTGCGGGGAAAGGAAGAGGAGGGCGGCGGAAACCGCGGCGCACAACGGGGCGGACCGCAAGGCGGTCCGGGAAGACTTCGACATGATGGCTCCAAAGCACAAGGGCGCGGCATGCGGGCCACGCGGGAAAAGAGACTGGCTTGTGGTTCAGAGCACGAGGGGCGGGGCTTGCGCACCGAGGCTGCGCGCATTGCGCAGGAACCTCGCACGCACCACGCGGGACCGGAATGCCGGCGCCCGCGGTAGCGGCAGCAACAGGCCGCACAACAACAACACCAGGAGCGGAAGCGGCACCACGATGCTGCAGTACCCGCAGGCATCGCCGCCGCCGTGGGCGTGCGCCGCAGGCGCGCCGTCGTCGGATTGGCTCGCGCCCAATGTCCACGGCGAAACCGCTCGGACCTGCAGCCCGCTGCTGGTGCACATTTGCAGGGCCTGCATCACCGGACCCGCCGGCGCACCGCCGCCATCCTGCAAGGCCCGGCTCACCGTCGGCGCAAGGGCGATCAGCAGCATGGCCACCAGGGCCAGCCGCGCCATCACGCCTGCGAAGGACGGGGACCGGAGCACGGGCGGCATTCTACGCGGCGATGGCCGCCGGCGATCAGCAGCCCGCGCCGCAGGGCATCGGCACCAGCAGCGCGCGCAGGCGCGCGTCGCCGCGGCGCGAGGTCGGGAAATCGAAGCTGCCCTCGCCCGACTTGATGATCGCGTTCACCACCGGCCCGAGTTCGGCATAGCGCGGCGCCTTGCCGCGCACGAAGAAGAACGAGGCCGGCTTGGCGGCATCCTTGGGCAGGTAGATGCCGCACGGGAAGGTCTGCGTGTTCGCCATCTCGGGCTGCTTGGGCGGGACCACGTGGAGGTCGGCGCAGCCGTCGGGGCCGACCAGGTACAGCGCCTGCGCATCCTCGAAGCGCACCAGGTAGTCGCCGGGCTTGAGGGTGAAGGTCGCGGCCTTCTCCTGCATCGACCACGCTTCCTGCAGGCGGTAGGTGGTGCCGCCCTCCACCGCCTGCAGGCGCTTGGGGTTCACGCTCGCGGCCTGCACCCACGGGGCCAGGCACAGCAGGACCAGCAACAGGAAGGCGTGGCGCACGGCGGTCGAAGGGCAGCGGCGGGAAGCCGAGTGTAGTGCGCCGCCCCGCACGCCTACACCTGCTTCGACTTCCATCCGCCGCGGCTGAACAGCCACAGGGTGAACAGGCCTACCGCGGTCTCCGACACGAACACCGCCCAGAACACGCCGGTGTGGCCGAGCTGCAGGTGCAGCGCCAGCCACCAGGCCAGCGGGATCTGGATCAGCCAGAAGAACACCACGTTGATCCAGGTCGGGGTGACGGTGTCGCCGGCGCCGTTGAAGGCCTGCACGCTGACCATCCACCAGCCGTACACGAACAGCGAGTACGACAGGATCCGCAGCCACTCGGCGCCGACCGCGACCACCCGCGGATCGTCGCTGAACACCCCGACCAGCTCGCGCGGCAGCAGGAAGAACAGCAGCGCGATGGCGACCAGGTAGGCCATGTTGTAGCGGCCGATCTGCCACACCGACGCCTCGGCGCGCTCCGGCTGCTGCGCGCCCAGGTTCTGCCCCACCAGCGTAGCGGCGGCGTTGGACATGCCCCACGCCGGCATCATCGTGAACATCATCACGCGAATGGCAATCGTGGCCCCGGCCACCGCTTCGCTGCCGATGCTGGCGAGGATGCGCATCAGGAAGATCCACGAGGTCATCGCCACGATCATCTGGCCGACGCCGCCCAGCGAGGTGCGCACGATCTGCCAGGCGATGCCGGCGCGCCACGCCAGTTGCGCCGCGGTCACGCGGATGTGCTGGCCGCCGCGGAACAGGATCCACAGCTGCAGCAGCACGCCGACGCCGCGGCCGATGTTGGTGGCGATCGCCGCGCCCTCGACGCCGAACGCCGGCACGGGGCCCCAGCCGAAGATGAGCAGCGGGTCGAGCAGGATGTTCAGGCCGTTCGCCACCCACAGCACGCGCATCGCGATGGCGGCGTCGCCGGCGCCGCGGAAGATCGCGTTGATCACGAACAGCAGCAGGATCACCACGTTGCCGCCGAGCATCCATTGCATGTAGCCGACGCCGTGCTCGAGCGTCCACGCATCCGCGCCCATCAGCGCCAGCAACTCGCGCGCCCACACGATGCCGGCGATCGCGAACGGCACCGAGGCCAGTACCGCCACCCACAGCGCCTGCGCCGCGGTGACCGAGGCCGCCTCGCGCTCGCCTTCGCCGACGCGCCGCGCGACCAGCGCGGTGATGCCCATCGCCAGGCCCATCGCAATGGAATACAGCAGGAACAGGTAGCTCTCGGTCAGGCCGACGGTCGCGACCGCCGAGGGCCCCAGCTTGGCGACGAAGAAGATGTCGACCACCGCGAAGGTCGATTCCAGCACCAGCTCCAGCACCATCGGCACCGCCAGCAGGAACACCGCGCGGCGCAGCGGGATGCGGGTGTAGTCGGCATCGGTGCCGCGCAGCGCGTCGCGCAAGCCCTGCCACAGCGAATCGGGCGGCGCGGCGGCGGGGGTCTCGGGCGGGGTGGCGTGCATGCGCAGGTTCCTGTGGGTCGTCCCCCGGCGACGAACGACGGGGCGCGGGATCGACAGTACCTCAGCCGCCCCGTTGCGCCGTGCACGGCGCCTGGTCCAGGCGCGCCAGCATCGCCAGCGCGAGCCGGTAGCCGAGGTAGACGCTGGTCGGGTTCACTTTCGCGGCCTGGTCGCGCGGGCTGTGGAGGAGCCGCAGGCCGTTGCTGTCCAGGCCGTGCAGGGTGAGGGCGGGGATGCCGCGCTTCACGAACGGGGTGGAATCCGAGTTCGCGCCGCCGATGCGTGCGTGCCCGAACGGCACCTGCAATTCCTTCGCCACCGCTTCTGCGAACGCCACCATCGCCTGGCTCGACATGTTGTCGGCCACCTGCGGCGCTGCCAGGCCCAGGCTGTCGAGGTTGACCATCGCGCAATACCGGGCGACCTGGTCGTCCGGGATCGCCGCGGTCATCGCCCGCGAACCGACCAGCCCATGCTCCTCGCGCCCGAAGCCGACGAACACCAGCGTCTTCTCCGGCGCGAACTGGCGCAGCGTGCGGTACAGGTGCGCCAGGGCGACCACGCCTGTCCAGTTGTCGATCGCGCCGCAGCCCTTCGCGACCTTGTCGTAGTGGGCACCGACCACCAGGGTGTCGGCCGAGGCACCCGGCTTCACCACCACCAGGTTGTCGACGTCGCCATGGCGGTCGATGCGGATCGCGTCGGCCGGCGCGCCCATCCGCTCGAACAGCGCGCGGGTGGCGTCCAGCCGCGCGCCGTTGTCGCAGGGCACCGACGCGAATTCAGCCGCGATGTCCGCCTCGGAGGACAGCGCCGCGGTGGGCGCCTGCTGTGTCGCGGACTGCGCCATCGCGGGGGTGGCAAGGCAGAGGATGGGAAGGAGGAGCAGGCGGGAACGCGACGCTGGCGACATGGGACGCATGGCGATGGGCAGGCAGGAAGCGGCATCCTGCCAGACGTGCGCGCCGGCGCCGGCCGACAGGCGCACCCGGCTGGGACGAAGGCACGGATCCCGGTGGCGCCGCGCCTTCCGCCGCCTATCATCGCGGCCATGGACGACACCGCCACGTTCCTCCGCGACCGGCTCGGGCTTGCCGCACCGGTCGATGTCGCGGTCACCCGCGGTGCGGTCGAGGCGCTCGACGGCTACGACCGCGAACGGATCGAATATCCCGGCCTGGAAGGCGATCCGATCCCCGCGTTCCTGTTCACGCCCCGAGCGCGCGTGGCACGCGGCGGGGTGGTGGTCTTCCACCAGCACAACGGCGAGTTCCACTTCGGCAAGAGCGAGGTCGCCGGCCTGGTCGGCGATCCCTGCCAGGCCTTCGGCCCGGCGTTGGCGCGCAAGGGCCTGGTGGTCCTCGCCCCCGACAGCATCAGCTTCGAGGACCGGCGCGCCGGCGTGCGCGGCGTCGAGCCCGACGCCAACGACTGGCTGCAGCACTACAACGCGATGAGCTATCGCCTGCTGCGCGGCGACCTGCTGATGCGCAAATGCCTGGACGATGCGCAGCGCGCGCTGGGCGTACTGCTGCAGCTGGGCGGCGTCGACCCGGCGCGCGTCGGCGTGGCGGGCCACTCGTATGGCGGCACCACCGCCCTCTATCACGCCGCGGTGGACGAACGCTGCCGTTTCGCCGCCATCAGCGGCGCGGTCTGCAGCCTGGCCACGCGCCAGCGCGAAGGCACCGGCATCCTGTTGTTCGAAGCGGTCCCCGGACTGGCCCGCGACCTCGACCACCACGACCTGCTGGCGGCGATCGGCCCGCGGCCGGCACTGGTGGTGTCGGGGACCCAGGACAAGTATTCGCGCGACGCCGACGCCGTGGTCGCGCGGGTGGCCGGCGACTTCATCACCCCGCTGCGCGTCGATCGCGGGCATGCGCTGGACCCGGAACGCTTCGACGCGATCGTCGAATGGATTGTCGCGCGGGCGGTTGCTTAGTCCACGGCATCGCTCGCAGCGGGCATTCGATACGAGCGGTCGCGAGCGCAGGCCTATCGAACGCCGGCCATGCCAGGTTGCGGGGACGCAAGCCGGCGCACGACCCATTCCCCCAGCGCGATGCTGGACAGCCAGGTGCCGACCACCACGACGTCGGTGAGCACGCCGGTGGGCGGCTCCCCCGTGATCAGGTAGAGGGGGAACAGGACCAGCCCAACGGGTCCGGTGCCCATGCCGATGGCATAGGCGCGGATCATCCAGGCCCGATGCCGGGGCATGTCGCGCGCGCGCGCCGATGCGACCCCCAGCAGGAGCGCCAGGGCCAGCGCCACGCCGAACACCCCGCGTGCGGCATCCAGCAGGCCGGTCGCGATGCTCTCGACCCGCAACAGCAGCGCAAGCCCGGACAGCGCCAACACCGCGCCGGCGAGCATGAAGGCCCGACCCGCCCAACGGTGCGCGGCTCCGTACCTGCCGCGCAGGCTGCGCACGAACTGCAGCGGCCCGAGGAGGCCGAAGAGCAGGCCTGCGGCCGCATGCAGGAAGAACGCCGGCAGGGAGACCGCCAACCGCAGGCTGTCCTCGGGCAACGCACCGAGCGGAATCTGCACGACGCGGGTGGCCGCGGTCATGATCGGGATGAAGCTGCACAAGGCCAGCAACAGGGCGAGTGGAATCGGCCGCGAAGCCCTGCGAACCACGGCGCTGCCAGGCGAGCCAGGACGATTCAGCATCGGCCGCCTCCCCGCGCTGCATGCGCGTCTGCCGATGTGCCTCGTCGTGCTGTTACGGCCGCCGCCGACCACGTTTCCCGGGCGCCTGTCGCCTCGCGCACGGCGGCGATCGGGCGCAAGGGCATCGGGCGCCGGTGGCTCACAGGTCCCGGCAAACCGGCATCCACGCTGCGACCGCGGGCCAGGCCTTCGTGCGTGCCTCATGCGGCGCCGAAGACGCCATCGACGGCATCGCCTTCGGTGACGGCAGGCCGGCCGACCGCCCCGCCGAGCCTCCGGGGGCATCGGTTCGGTGCCTCTGGACGGATCGCACGACCGCCGGACAGGCGGGCCATGCCAGCGGGTTGAGGGGCATCGTCGCCCGCGCGGCGCGGCCCGCCGTGGCGGTGTCCGCGCCGCCGAGCCATGCCGACATGAGCAAGGCAAAGGCGGCGGCGGATGCGATCACGGCCAGCAACTGCCGCCCGCCGTGGCCGACCTCGCCCAGGTGCCAGGCAGGCGCAGGACATTCAGAACGCACGGGCCACACCGATCGACACCAGCGTGCCGTTGCGTCGCGCCACGATCGGGCTCGCCGCCGCCTTGTCGCCCAGCTGCGAGACTCCGATGCTGGCCTGCAACGTCCACTTCGGCGAAAGCGCGTACTCCGCGCCCATCGTCGCTTCGACCTTGCGGCATCCGGACGTCGGCGCGTACGCGGAGAAATCGGTGGCCTGCGCCTGCGCCGCGGTCACCCCGAAATAGGCCTGCATGTAGTCGCGATCGGCCCACGTCGCGGTGAGCGCGGGATGCAGGCTGAGTCGTTCGGACACGGCCCACGCCTGCTCGATGGTCATGTCCACCTGCACGCCCTTGGCGCCGCGTTCGCCGAGCGACTGGCGCGCGGCGACCGTGACCGGCCCGTAGCCGATCCCGAACCCGACCTCGGTGCTGGCCTTCACGTTGCCCATCCCCGCCAGGCGATCGTCGCCCGGGGTCGGGTTCACGCTCGAGGTGTCGCGGTCCTTGCGGCCAAGGTCGAACTGGGCCAGCAGGGCCAACCTGAACCGACCGGACTCGATCGCGTTCCATGCGAGCCCGCGTTGCCCGAACTGCACCGTGCCCCAGCCCTGGCTGCGATAGGTCAGCGTGAGGTCCGGCGTCACCAGGATGCGATCGTTCGGACTGCCTTCGTACGTGGGAGTCGTCGCCACCAGCATCCCGACGCGCCCGCTCAGCCCCTCGGGCAGCGACTGCGGCGCGGCCTGCGCGTGCGCGCCCGCGCAGAGCGCCAGGCAGGCGGC
>JAFLEC010000008.1 GCA_017302095.1 Lysobacterales bacterium
ACCTCGCGCTGCCCAACGTCGCCTGCGTCGGCGGTTCGTGGATGCTGCCGGCCGACGCCCTGGCCGCGCGCGACTGGACGCGGATCGGCGACCTCGCCCGCGAGGCCGCCGCGCTCAAGCGCTGATCAGGCGGTTTCGGTCGCCGCTGGCGCGCCCATCACCCGGCTCAAGCCGACCGCGACCAGCACGGTCGCGACCAGGGTGATGAACATCAGGTGCAGGTAGTGCAGCGGCGTCCATGCGAAGGTGAACACCGCGTACAGCGCCACCCCGAACACCAGCGCGATGCGGATCGCCTTCGCGTTCGCGCCGCGCACGAAGATCGCCACGAAGAAACTCGCCAGCACCGGCATCGAATACAGGCCGTTCAACTGCTGCAACGTGCCGATGATGCTCTTGGCGTTCTCGTACAGCGGCACCAGCGCCAGCGACGCCAGCATGAAGACCACCTGCACGACCTGGCCGACACGCTTGCCGTCCGCCCGCGGATTGACCATCGGCAGGTGGATGTCGACCGTGTACAGCGCAGCCGCGGAATTCAGGCCGGCGTTGTAGCTCGACAGCACCGCGCCGGTGATCGCCGCGGCGAACGCGCCCGACAGCCAACCCGGGAGCACGTCGCCGACCAGCCGGCCGTAGGCGTTGTCGTCGATGTCGCCGTACAGCTTGAACGCGATGATGCCGGGCAGGATCACGATCAGCGGAGTCAGGAACTTCAGCAGCGCGGCGGCATAGATGCCCTTCTGCGCCTCGCGGATGTCCCTGGCCGCGAGCGCGCGCTGCGCGATCAGCATGTTGGTGCCCCAGTAGAAGATGTGCGCGAACACCATCCCGGTCAGCAGGGTCGACCACGGGATGTCGGAGTCCGGCGCGCCCCACAGGGTCAGGCGCTCGGCCGGGATGCCGGAGAAATCCCAGCCAATCCGGTCCAGCGCGAACCACGTGACCAGACCGCCCATCACCAGAAGCACCACGCCCATGTAGGTGTCGGAGATCGCGATCGCGCGCAGGCCACCGAGCGCCGCGTAGGCCAGCCCGGCCAGCGCGAACAGCACCGCGATCGCGAGGATCGGCAGCTCCGGCTGGAACAGCGACTTCATGAAGCGCGCGCCGGTGTACAGCACCATCGGCAGCAGGATGAACATGTAGCCCAGCAGGAACAGCACCGACACCGTGCGCCGCAACGATGCCCCGTTCGGCAGGCGCTTCTCCAGCAATTCGGTGGTCGTGGTGCAGTCGTACTTGTAGTACATCGGCACCAGCACCTTGGCCAGCACCAGCAGGCCGGCGGCGGCGCCGAACTCCCACCAGACCTGCAACATGTTCTGCGCGCCGTTCATGCCGACGATCTGCTCGGCGCTGATGTTGGTCAGCAGCAGGCTGCCGGCGATGAACGGCCAGCTCAGGTGCTTGCCGGCCAGGAAGAAGTCCTGCGCGGAATCCGCGCTATGGGCCTCCTTGCGGTAGCGCCACCAGGTGGCCAGCGCCACCAGCAGGGTCAGCCCCAGGAACACCGCCAGTTGCACGACATTGGTTTGCATCGCTTCGATTCCCCCGGCGCCCGCGCGGCGCGAAAAAAAGCCCCTGCCTGTGCGGGACAGGCAGGGGCGTGGTCACGTCGTCATCCGATCGCGGGGATCAGAACTTGTAGTTGATGCCGAACAGGTAGGTCTTGCCGTAGTCGGTGTACTTGCCCGGGTAGCCCTCGCCGGCGGTCGAAGGCTCGACGAACGGCTCGTTCTCCAGGTTGTACATCTGCAGCAGCAGCGACAGGCCCTGCAGCGCACCGGACTGGAACGCATAGCCCATCTGGAAGTCGGTGACCTTCTCGCCCGCGAAGAAGCGGTTGCGGTCGCGGTCGCCACCGAAGCCTTCCACCTCGCCGCGGAACTTCGAGCGGCTGCGCTGGCTGACGCGGGCCGAGAAGCCCCAGCGTTCGAAGTACAGGCTCATGTTGGAGACGTACTTCGAGAGGCCCGGCAACTGCGCAGTGGCGCTGCCCGGATGGATGCTGCTGCTCACGTCCGAGTAGTTGCCCTGGAAGCCGAAGCCTTCCAGCGGCTTCCAGAATGCGTCGAACGGAACGTTCATCGCGATCTCGTAGCCCTGCAGCGTACCGCCCTGCCCGTTCAGCGGCTGGGTGAACTCACCGATCATGGTCGGCGCCTGCGGCACGCCCGAGGGGATCGGCAACTGCGAGTAATCGAACTCGGTGTTGGTCGCGTTGAAGATGTAGGACTGCAGGTTCTTGAAGAACACGCCGGCGGTGAAGTAGCCCGTGCCGGCGAAATACTTCTCGACCGAGAAGTCGACTGCATTGGCCAGCCATGGCCGGAGGTTGGCGTTGCCGCCGCTGCCGGTGTAGATCTGCCGCTGGATGTCGTAGCTGTAGTTCGCGCTGGCGACCATCTCGTCCATGCGCGGGCGGGCCATCTGGCGACCCAGGCCAAAGCGGACGTAGAGGTCCGAGGGCAGTCCCAGCTTCAGGTTCAGGCTCGGCAGATAGTCGGTGTAGGCATCGCCATAGGTCGCCGGCTCGGAGATCGGCACGCCGCCGAACATCGCAATCGCGGTCGAGCTCTGGTCCGCGCGCACCATCTGCACACCGAAGTTGCCGGTCAGCGGGGCACCCCACAGCTCGGTGTCGATCGACGCCTGGATGTAGGCGGTCAGCAACTTTTCGTTGACCTCCCAGTTCTTGTTGTTGATGTCCGGGTGGTTCTTGGCCAGCAACACGTAGGGGCTGGACAGCATGCCGGTCAGGTCGAGATCCATGACCTGATCGATGCCGGCGAAGCCCGGGCTGATGCCCGCCACCGCTTCGGTCGGGATCGGCAGGTACACGCCATTGCTGCTGGCGCAGTTCGAGGAGACGCAGAGGGTGTACTCGTCCGAGGCGCGCGACTTGGTGCGGTCGCTGTAGTTCACGCCGAACTGCAGGTTGCCCAGCGGGCCATCGGAGAACGCGTACTCGAAGTCCACGCGCGCGGCGTTGAGCTTGTCCTCGATGTACATGTCCTTCAGGTAGCCGGCCTGCCAGCGGTCGCCACCCCAGCCGCCCGGATCGGCCAGGCGCAGGATGCTGGGATCGGTGTAGTCGTAACCGGTCTGGAAGTTGAACCACTGGCCGGATTCATCCAGCGACATCTCGAGGGTATCGCCCGGCAGCGCCGGGTTCAGCACCGCGTAGCCTTCCAGGATCCGATGTTCGCGGTCGGCGGCGGAGTGGCTCAGGTCCACCGTCATGCGCCACGCGTCGTTCAGCGTGAACGCGTTCTTCCAGCCGATCGAGGTGAGCTCGTCGCGGTAGTTGTTCTCGTCGTTGCGCACGATCGGGTGCAGGTTCACGAAGGACGCCTGCGTGACCAGGTTGTTCGACGGGTCGCGGGTCGAGGAAATCGGCTGGCCGGTGGTGCCCCAGATGGTGCCGAACTGCAGGCCGGCGCGGTTCTGGTCCACGTCGAACTTCGAGTAGAAGACGTCGAGGGTGGATTCCCAGGTGTCGTTCGGACGGAACTGCAGGGTGCCGGTCAGGCCGTCGCGGCGGTTGTCGGTCTGGTAGTTGAACACTTCGGCGCCGCCGAGCAGGCCGTTGTCGTAGCCCCAGGCGTTGAACTCGCGCGACTGGCCGGGGCTGTCGAGGCGGGCATAGCCCAGCGCGATGCCGATCGTGTTGTTGGCGAACTGGTCGATGTACATCGCGCTGAAGCGGTTGCCGTATTCCTTGCCGCCATCGACCTTGTTCATGTCGCCGCGCAGGTTCAGGGCCACGGTGCGCTTGTCGTAGTCCAGCGGACGCACGGTGCGCAGGTCGATGGTGCCGGACAGGCCCTGGCCGATCAGCGCCGCGTTCTGGGTCTTGTAGACCACCACCGAGCTCATGACTTCGGACGGGTACTGGTCGAACTCGACGCCGCGGTTGTTGCCGAGGCTGACCTGCTCGCGACCGTTCAGGGTGGTCGTGGAGAAGTCGCCGGAGAAGCCGCGGATGTTGATTTCCTGCGCGCGGCCGCCGAAGCGCTGGGCGGTGATGCCGGGGAGGCGCGCGACCGAGTCGGCGATGGAGACGTCGGGCAGCTTGCCGATGTCCTCGGCGGACACGGCCTCGACGATGTTGCCGGACTCCTGCTTGATGTCGATCGCACGCTCGATCGAACCGCGGATGCCGGTGACGGTCACCTTGTCCAGGGTCTTCGCATCGTCCGCCTTCTGCTTGGCGGCTTCCTCGGTCTGTTCCGCATCCTGCGCCGACTGCGCATGCGCCTGGGCCGCCATCATCATGGTCGCCGAGGCCAGCGCGACGCTCAGCAGGTTTCGCTTCAACTGCACCATCTTCCCCTCCGGAAGGCTGTGTTGGGTCGTCGGACGGTCCATCGCCGCCCGCTCCGCCGTGCATCGGGATGCCCTTGCACGAACGCGACGGATGTTAGTCGTCCGTTACGGAATCTCACGGAGCTGCATACGTATTCATGGCATTCATGCCCGGAAAGCAGCTCGTGGCGCGCCTTGGAAGCGGTTTCGTCGGTTCGTCCCGGGCCGATCGGGGCCGGCTCCGGGGCCGCGCGAGGCGGGTTGCGGCAGTGCAGCACGCGGCAGCGCGAGGCGGTCCCGATCGGTCGGATCGACGATGCGCGTGTGCAGCGGAAAGATCGCCTCCGGCCTCTCAGTCCGCCTTGGGCGACGGCGGACGCGTCGGGCATGCCCAGCGCAGGAAGAGCGGCAGCATGCGCGCCCAACTCGCCTGGTCGTGGCGCCCGCCGGCCAGCTCGTACAGCGCGACCGGCTCCCGGCTGCGACGCACCGACGCCGCGTGGTTGGCGGGCAGGCCAAGTTGCCGCAGCCCGCGTTGCTGGCTGCCGTCAGGCCGCCGCCATCCATCGACCAGGTCCCGCGCATCGTCCACCACGTCGATCACCCCGTCGCCATCGCGATCGTCGGTCTCTTCGGCATCGCCCACCGCGATGAAAACGCGCGGCCGCGTGCCGGGCGGACTGCCATCGACGAGGACGTGCGCGAGCCGGGTCGCCTGCAACGAAGCTGCGTCGCGACCATCGGCCGCCAGCCAGAACGAGGGCGACAACGCGCCCACTTGCCCGAAGACCTCGGGATACTGCCAGCCGATGGCGAACGCGCTGGCCGCACCCAGCGACCAGCCCAGCAGACTGCGCCCCTCCGGTCGCGCCAGCGTGCGAAAGCGCGCATCCACCGCCGGCACCAGCGTTTCGACCAGCCAGCGGGCGTAGGCCTCCGCCCGCGCCCCGACCGGTCCGTACCGCGTGGTGGCCAAGCGCGTGCTCCCGCTGGCCCGGTCGAAGACACCGTAGGCGGCCATGCGGTCGGACGGCATGTCGATGGCGACCACGATCACCCGCTGGATCGCGCCGGCCGCGTACAGCGTTCGCAGGGTGTCTTCAAGCCCGACCGCCTCCATGTCCTGGCCATCATGGGCATAGACGACGGGATAGCGGGCCTGGGTCGCGGCATAGTCGGGTGGCAACCAGGCGCGCACGCGGATCGGCGCATCCGACACGCCGCTCGCGTCCTGCAACCACGTCTCCACCTTCAGGTCGCTTGCGAAGGCCGGCCAGGCGAGCCAGGCCAGCAGCATGGCGAGGCAAGCCTGCCAGGCGCGGTGGTGGGACGATCGGGTCATGCCGCGCCCGTGCGCCGGCAGGCGTAGAACCCGTTCAGGGTGAGCCGCCCGCTGGCCGGATCGGCGCTGAGCCGCGCGGGATCCGGCACATGGCTGCAATGGAAGATCGTGCCCGGATACACGACCAGCCGGTTCCAGCGCGGCGGGATGGTCAGCACCGGCTCGAACCAAGCGGTGGCGCCATCCGGATAGGCGCGCGGCAGCCCATGGCGATCGCCGAAGGGGGTGGCATCCAGCCGCGCGGCGTCCTCGAACAGCGTCGCCAGCTGCGGCGGCGGCACCCGCGGACGGAAAAACCGGGTCCCGCCGAGCGCCGCGTCATCGAACAGGTACAGCACCGAGGCCATCACCGCCTGCCCCGGCGGCCCGGGCATGCGGTCGATGTGCGGGATCGTCTGGAACGGCTGCAACTGCGCCTCGGGCAGCGTGGCGATCGCCAGCTTGGCGTGGCCGTGCTCGGTGCCCGCCAATCCGAAATGTCGCGCGAGGTGCGCATCGAACCAGCGCATGCATTGCAGGGCGATGGCATCCGGCATCGGCAGTTCGATGCCCGGATAGGCGTTCTGCGGCGCCGCCACGAAACTGCCGGCATGCTGCGCCGCCATCGACGCCCAGCGCGCGGGTTCCTGCAAGGCGTCGTCGACCACGCACACGGCGGTGTCGCCGAGCGCGATCCGCTGCACCACCGGCGCCGGATTGAACACGCGCTCAGCCCCCCGCCGGCACCAGCCGCACCGCGGCGCCGCCACCAGCGGCCAGCCACAGCGACAGCGCGTCGCCACGCGCCACTTCGCGGGTCTCGCGCACGAAGCGGAAGCGCGCATCGCCGCGCCAGTCGGCGCCTTCGCCATCGCGGTAGATCTCCGCGCGGTAGCGCTTGCCGGGCGGCAGGAAGTCGAGCGCCAGCGACAGCGTGCGCGGATGGCGGTCGTTCATCGCGCCGACGAACCAGGCGTCCGCGCCGCGGGCCTTGCGCGCGATCGCGACGTACTCGCCGACCTCGCCCGCCAGCACGTGGCTCTCGTCCCAGTCGACGGCGACGTCCTTGATGAACTGGAAGGCATCGGGATGCGCCGCGTAATGTTCGGGCAGGTCCGCCGCCATCTGGATCGGGCTGTAGATGCCGACGTACAGCGCGAGCTGGCGGGCCAGCGTGCTGCCGATCTCCTGCCCGCCCTTGCCGGTCAGGCTGAGCACGCCCGGCGTGTAGTCCATCGGGCCGGCGAGCAGGCGGGTGAAGACCAGGGTGACCTCGTGCTCCGGCGGGTTCGGCGGCTGGCCCCAGGCGTTGAACTCCATCCCGCGCGCACCTTCGCGGGAGATCCAGTTCGGGTAGGTGCGGCGCAGGCCGGTGTCCTTGATCGGCTCGTGCGCATTGATCGCAACATGGTGCCGCGCCGCGTCCTTGACCACGCGCAGGTGGTGGTTGCTCATCCACTGGCCCTCGTGCCATTCGCGCACCACCGGCCCGTCGCGCGTGTCCTGCCGTTCGATCTGGCCGGCATCGCAGACATAGCCGGTCTTGATCGCGTCGATCCCGAGCCGCGCCGACAGCGCGAAGGCGGCGTCCATCTGCCGCTCGTAATGACTCACGGCGCAGCCGGTCTCGTGGTGGCCGATCAGGTGCACGCCCTTCGATGCCGCGTACGCCGACAGGCCCTCGAGGTCGTAGTCCGGCGTCGGCTTGCGGAAGTCGAAGCCCCAACCATTGGCGAACCAGTCGCCATCCCAGCCCGGGTTCCAGCCTTCCACCAGCACGCCGCGGAACCCGTTCGCCGCGGCGAAGTCGATGTAACGCCGGGTATTGGCGGTGGTCGCGCCGTGCTTCGGCCCGGTCGCCCAGGTCTCCTTGTCGAGGTGCAGCGACCACCACACGCCGACGTACTTGGCCGGCTTGAACCAGGAGACGTCGCCGAGCGCGTTCGGCTCGTTGAGGTTGAGGATGAGGTTGGACTCGACCAGGCCACCGGCCTTGTCGGCGATGGTGATCGTGCGCCACGGGGTCGCGAACGGGGTCGTGCGCACCACCGGCGCCGGACTGCCGGGCGTGAGCAGCGCGCGCAGGGCGCCGCTGTCGCCGCGCATCAGGTTCATCCCGGCGTAGTCGACCAGCGCGGCCTCGTGGATGCTCAGGTGCAGGCCATCGTCGGTGCGCAACGTGATCGGGGTCTGCGCGACGCCGACCTCCGCCAGCGGCGTGCGGTGGTACAGGTATTCCTCGCGGTTCCATTCCAGCGCCGGGATCCACCACGCGGTGGCAGGCCGCGCGACCGCGAACTCGGTCAGCTCCTGCACGATCTCGGCGGTGCGCAGCGCCGGTTGCGCGGGCACGTCGTAACGGAAGCCGACGCCGTCGTCGAACACCCGGAACACCACGTCGAAGCGGCGTCGGTCGTGGTCCTTCTCGACGAAGGTCGCGCGCAGTTCGTTGTAGCGGTCGCGCACGAACCGGCGCTCGCCCCACGGCTGCTCCCACGTGTTGTCCGCGCTGCGCGATGCCTGCGTGTCCAGTTGCAGGTTGCGCAGCAGCTGGCGGCCATTGCGGAAGATGAAGCCCAGCCGCGAGTCCGCGACCACCGGCTTGCCGTCGCGCGAGACCCGGTAGGCCAGGCGACCTTCGCCGTTGAGGTCGAGTTCGACCACGATCCGGCCATCGGGCGAACGCGCCTGCGCCACCTGTTCCGCCTGCGCCGCCAGCGGCATGGCCAGGGCCAGCAGCACCATCCATTGCATCCGCTTCATCGCGTCCCCTCGCCTGTGTCCACCACGAATACCACCACGCTGCGCCCCGGGATCTCGAACCGCCCGGTCGCGGCCTCGTAACGCGCCTGCCGCGGTCGCGGGTCGGCGGCGGTCGCCGCGGCCTGCACCGGATGCAGCACATAGCGCTTGCCGGCCTCCGCGGGCAGGTCCAGCACCCGCGTATCCGGCGCGACGTTGAGCAGGTACAGCACCTCGTCGAAGCCCGCCTGCATGCCGTGGCCATCGAGGTGGCCGACCACCACCGTCGGATCCTGCCCGGGCCCGGTATTGCGGAAGGCCAGGCGCTTGCGCACCTCGTCGGCGCTGCGCAGGCGGAACAGCGGGGTACTGGCGCGGATGCGCAGCAGGTCGCGGAAGGCGTCGCGCATCCACGCGATGTCGGCCGCCGACGGCTTGGCGTCGGCATTGCGCAACACCGGGCGCAGCAGGTCCCAGTCCTTGCCGTTGTCCTGCGCGGGCGGCAGGCCGGCACCGAAGCCGTTGTCGGCATAGGTCCAGTCGAGGCGGTTGAACCAGTCGCCGGAATCGAAGCTGTTGCGGTCCAGCGACTTGCTGCGCAGCACGTCCATGCCGGCGTGGAAGTAGGCGACGCCCTGGCTGAAGGCGACGAACGCCGCGCCGAGCAGCTGCACGCGCGCGCGCTCGGCCGCCGGGGTGGACGACGGCAACTTGAGCGCATTGACGTCCCACAGCGTCGGGTTGTCGTGGTTCTCGACGTAGTTGACGACCTCGCCAGGCTGGCTGGCGTACCCGGCCTCCATGCCCTTGTAGTCGAGCGCGGACAGCGGCGCGACGCGGCCATCGGCCAGCTGCATCGGATAGTCGCGCAGGGTGCCGGCCAGGCCGGCGCGGGCGAGGTCGGCGGCATGCCGCAGTTCGGCGCGCGAGGCCTTGTCGCGTGCGCGCGCATTCGGCGCGTAGGCCAGGCCATTGAGCAGCCCCTGCCGTGCGACGAGGTCCGCGCCGCTGTCGCAACACCCGCCGCCACGCAGCGCATCGCGCGCACGGTCGCTGAAGGTGGCGATGCCGCTGCCGTTGAGCATGCCCTGCGCCGCCTGCGGAAAGCGTGCGCCGTCGGCGACCTCGCCGAAGTTCCAGCCCTCGCCGATCAACGGGATGCGGCGACCCGCCGCCGCATCCGCCGCGCGTTGCACGTCGCGCATGGCGGCGCGCGGCTGGTGGCCCATCAGGTCGAAGCGGAACGAATCGATGCGGTACTCGCGCGCCCAGGTCGCCACCGAATCGCGCATCAGCCGCGCCATCATCCGGTGCTCGGTCGCGGTGTTGGCGCAGCAGGTGGAGGTCGCCACCCGCCCCTCCGCGTCCAGCCGCTGGTAGTAGCCCGGCACGATCCGGTCGAGCACCGAACGCGCCGCCTGCCCGGCTGCGCTGGTGTGGTTGTAGACCACGTCCATGCCCACCCTCAGGCCGGCCGCGTGCAGCGCCTGCACCATCGCCCGGAACTCGCGGATGCGTACCGCGCCGTCCGCCGGATCGGTCGCGTAGCTGCCTTCTGGCGCGGTGTAGTGGTACGGGTCGTAACCCCAGTTGAAGCAGTCGCGCGCGGCCACTTCCATCGCCACGGACTGCTGCGCATCGCTGTCGGGCGCGGCGTCCGGGATCGCGGGCGTGGCGCAGCCGGCCTCCGGGATGGTGGCGATGTCGAAGACCGGCAGCAGGTGCAGGTCGGTGATGCCGGCCTCGGCGAGCGCGCGCAGGTGGCGCATCCCGTTCGATGCGGTATCGGTGAACGCGAGGTACTTGCCGCGATGGGCGCGCGGCACGCTGGCGTCGCCGATCGAGAAATCGCGCACGTGCAACTCGTAGATCGCCATGTCGGTGTTCGACGCCGCTGCGGCGGGTCGCGACGCCGTGTCCCAGCCCGGCGGCTTCAGCGCGGGATCCTGGAGGTCGGCGATGTAACTGCGCGCCGAATCCGTGGTCAGGCTGACCGAGTACGGATCGGTTACCCGGTTGCGCACGATGCCGACGCCGGGCACGAAGACCTCGACCAGGTAGGTGTAATAGCCGCCACGCAGGTCGCGCGGGACGGCGTCCAGCCAGGTGCCGGTGCGCGCATCGCGGGCCAGCTCGAACCGTTCGCTGGCCGCCGAGGCCCCATCGCGATACAGGCATACCGAAACCGACGTCGCGGTGGGCGCCCACAGCCGGAACCAGGTGGCGCCACCGCCCGGTACCGCGCCGAGCGGGGCGCGATCGCCATCGGCTTCGGCGTAGAGGACATCCAGCGCACCGGGATGCTGCACATGGGTGGCATCGAGCACGCGCCCGTCGGCGTCCTCCTGCACCAGCAGCAGCTGGCCCTGCAACAGCTGAGGCAGCGCGCTGGCCGCCTCCGCCGCCAGCTGCAGCTCGACCCCCGGACCGGTGAAGCGGAAGCGCGATGCGACATCCGCCGGCAATGCGCCTGCGGGCAGCAACGGCAGCGACCGGTCGATGCCGGTGGCGACGCCACCCGGCTGGATGCGCAGGCCGGCATGGGCCGAGGCCAGCAGCCGGTAATGCCCGCCCAGCGGTTTGCCGGGCCAGCGCAGGGTGCCCGCGTCCAGCCAATAGGCACGGGCGTCGGATGCGGGCTGCGCCGCCGGGTGCAGGACCACCGCATCCGGCCCGTCGCAGGCCACGGTGTCGGCATTCGCATCGACGGCGACGAGGGCCGCGGCCAGGACCAAGGCCTGCAGCCCCCCCTTGCATCCACGCCCGGCTTGCCGCGCATACTGGAAAAGCACGCTCCCGTCCGACACCCGATCCTCAAGCCACATGAGCACACCTCGCGTCACCGAAATCGTGATCGTCGGCGGCGGCACCGCCGGCTGGATGACCGCCGCCGCCCTGTCCAAGGTCCTGACCCGCGACTATCGCATCACCCTGGTCGAGTCCGAGGACATCGGCACGGTCGGCGTGGGCGAAGGCACGATCCCGATGATCAAGCTCTTCAACCAGGCGCTGGAACTGGACGAAGCGGAGTTCGTGCGCAAGACCCAGGCCTCGTTCAAGCTCGGCATCCACTTCGTCGATTGGTGGCGCAAGGGCGAGTCCTACATCCACGGCTTCGGCAAGATCGGCCGCGACCTCGGCGTCGTGCCCTTCCACCATTACTGGCTGAAGCTGCACCAGCAGGGGCGCGCCGCGCCGCTGGACGAGTATTCGATCAACTGCCGCGCCGCGCAGGCGATGAAGTTCCTGCCCGGCGATCCCGAGCGCCCCAACTCGCCGCTCGCCGACCTCGCCTACGCCTTCCACTTCGACGCCGGCCTGTACGCGCGCTTCCTGCGCGAATATTCCGAAGCGCGCGGCGTGCAGCGCATCGAGGGAAAGATCGCCAGCGTGGCGCTGCGCGGCGAGGACGGATTCGTCGAATCGGTCACCCTGGAAGACGGCACCGTCGTGGGCGGCCAGCTGTTCATCGACTGCTCCGGCTTCCGCGGCCTGCTGATCGAGGAAACCCTCAAGACCGGCTACGAAGACTGGACCCACTGGCTGCCCTGCGACCGCGCGATCGCGGTGCCGTGCGCCAGCGCGAAGGACGGCATCACCCCCTACACCCGTTCCACCGCACGCCCGGCCGGGTGGCAATGGCGGATCCCGCTGCAGCACCGCATCGGCAACGGCCACGTCTTCTGCAGCCGGTACATGAGCGAAGACGAGGCGACCGCGCTGCTGCTGGGCAACCTCGACGGCGAGGCGCTGGCGGAGCCGCGCACGCTGCGCTTCACCACCGGCAAGCGCAACAAGACCTGGCACCGCAACGTGGTCGCCATCGGCCTGTCCAGCGGCTTCATGGAACCGCTGGAGTCGACCAGCATCTACCTGATCCAGTCGGCGATCGCGCGGCTCACCGCGTTCTTCCCGCACAACGGCTTCGAGCAGGCCGACATCGACGAATTCAACGCGCATTCCGACTTCGAGACGATCAAGATCCGCGACTTCCTGATCCTCCATTACCACGCCACCCAGCGCGACGACTCGCCGTTCTGGGACTACTGCCGGACCATGGACGTGCCCGAATCGCTGCGCCGGAAGATGGACCTGTTCGAGAGCAACGGCCGGATCTTCCGCGAGCACACCGAGATGTTCGCCGAGGTCAACTGGATCATGGTGATGCTGGGCCAGGGCCTGCAGCCGCGCGGTTACCACGCGCTGGTGGACATGCTGCCGGACGACCACCTCGATCGCTTCGTCGGGGGC
The DNA here is from genome assembly GCA_017302095.1 of Lysobacterales bacterium. Taxonomy (GTDB): domain Bacteria; phylum Pseudomonadota; class Gammaproteobacteria; order Xanthomonadales; family Xanthomonadaceae; genus Thermomonas. Next base: position 12,626 of record JAFLEC010000008.1, read on the forward strand.
GTGCGCGGGGTGATCGAGAACTGCGTGGCGAACATGCCGACCCACGACGCCTTCCTGCAACGCCTCGCCGGCATGGCCCGCGCCGGCTGAGGCCAACGCCGGCACCGCTTCAGCCGAGCGCGGCGCAGGCCGCGCCGCGCGCCGGGAACGACAGGCGTCCGGCGTCGAAGCGTGCGGCGTCGACCCCCGGCAGCGGCGACCAGTCGGCCGCCAGCGGCGGCGTCCATTCGACCGGCGCTGCCGACAGGTTGAACGCGACCAGCAGGCGATCGCCCGCATGCTCGCGCACGAAGGCCAGCACCTGCGGCGGCGCGTCGAGGAAGCGGATCGTGCCTTCCACCAATGCCGGCTGGGCCTTGCGCCAGGCGAGGAACGCGCGCGCCGCATTGAGCACAGAATCGGGATCGCGCGCCTGCGCCTCGGCATTGCGCACCCGGTGCGCCTGCGGCACCGGTAGCCACGGTTCGCCGGCGCTGAACCCCGCGCCGGGCGCATCGGTCCACGGCATCGGCGTGCGGCAACCGTCGCGCCCCTTGAAGTTCGGCCAGAACGCCTTGCCGTAGGGATCCTGCAACGCTTCGAAGGGTACTTCGGCCTCGGGCAGGCCCAGCTCCTCACCCTGGTACAGGCAGACCGAGCCGCGCAGCGAGCACACCAGCGCCACCAGTTGCCGCGCGAGCGCATCGTCGGCGGCGTCGCCGCCCCAGCGCGTGACCGCTCGCTGCACGTCGTGGTTGGAGATGGCCCAGCATGGCCAGCCCTCGGTCATCTTCGCTTCCAGCGCCTCCACCGTGGCGCGGATGTAGGCGGGGCTGCTGTCCTCGGTCAGCAGCTCGAAGCTGTAGCCCATGTGCAGCCGGCGCGCGTTGCAGTACTCGGCGGTGGTCGCCAGCGAATCCTCGGACGAGATTTCGCCGAGCGCGCCGATGTCCGGGTAGCGGTCGAGCAGCGCGCGCAGGTCCTCGAGGAAGCCGAGGTTCTCGGGCTGGGTGTTGTTGTGCCAGTGGTACTGGAAGGCGTACGGATTGTCGGGGCTGAAGCCGCGACCGGTGCGCAGCTCGGCCGGCTTGGCCGGGTTGTCGCGCAGCTGCGCATCGTGGAAGCAGAAATTGATCGCGTCCAGGCGCAGGCCATCGACGCCGCGGTCCAGCCAGAACTGCACGTTCCCGAGCTGCGCCGCGCGCACCTCCGGGTTGTGGAAATTGAGGTCGGGCTGCGACGGCAGGAAGTTGTGCAGGAAGTACTGCCCTCGCCGCGGCTCCCACTGCCAGGCGACGCCGCCGAACAGCGACAGCCAGTTGTTCGGCGGGCTGCCGTCGGGCTTCGCATCGGCCCACACGAACCAGTCGGCCTTGGGGTTGTCGCGGCTCTCGCGGCTCTCGCGGAACCACGCATGCTGGTCCGAGCAATGGCTCAGCACCTGGTCGATCATGACCTTGAGGCCGAGCGCGTGCGCCCTGGCGAGCAGGCGGTCGAAGTCCTCGAGCGTGCCGAACAGCGGATCGACGTCGCGGTAATCGGCGATGTCGTAGCCGAAGTCGGCCATCGGCGACTTGAAGAACGGCGAGATCCAGATCGCGTCCACGCCGAGCGACGCGATGTGGTCGAGCCGCGCGAGGATGCCCGGCAGGTCGCCCACGCCGTCGCCGTCGGTGTCGAGGAAGCTGCGCGGGTAGACCTGGTAGATCACCGCGCCACGCCACCAGTGTCGTTCCGTCATCCCCGCCCCGCGTGCCTGCGACAGGCGCGGACTATGCCGCCTGTCGGCGCGCCTGCGCGCGGGTCGCGGGTCATGCCCCGCTTGAATACGTTTACATCACCGAAGGGTGCCGCAAACCCCCCGAATATGCGGCGCTGCATCACGACGCGCGCATCGCGCCACTGCACACTGCGGCACCTCTCGCGCCGCACTGGACGACCGATGGCATCGAACTCGACGGGTCAAAAGCCGAACCTCTCGTTCTGGCAGATCTGGAACATGTGCTTCGGCTTCCTGGGCATCCAGTTCGGGTTCGCGCTGCAGAACGCCAACGTCAGCCGCATCTTCCAGACGCTCGGCGCGAGCATGGACGCGATCCCGGTGCTGTGGGTCGCCGCGCCGCTGACCGGGCTGCTGGTGCAACCCATCATCGGCTACCTCTCCGACCGCACCTGGACCGGGCTCGGCCGCCGTCGTCCCTACTTCGTCGCCGGCGCGGTGCTGGCATCGCTGGCGCTGTTCGCCTTCCCCAACGTGCCGGCGCTGTGGATCGCGGCCGGCATGCTGTGGATCCTGGACGCCTCGATCAACGTTGCGATGGAACCCTTCCGCGCGTTCGTCGGCGACCAATTGCCGCCGGCGCAACGGCCCAAGGGCTTCGCGATGCAGAGCTTCTTCATCGGCGTGGGCTCGGTGGTGGCGAGCATGCTGCCGTTCCTGCTGGAGCGCATGGGCGTGGCCAACACCGCGCCCGAGGGCCAGGTCCCGGACACCGTGCGCTACGCCTTCTACGCCGGCGGCGCGGTCCTGCTCGGCGCGATCGGGTGGACGGTGCTGCGCACCCGCGAATACCCACCCGAAGCCCTGCACGCCTACGATGCGGCGCCACCGCTCGCCGCGCGGCGCGGCAACGACGCCGCCATCCGCATGCTCGGCATCGCCGCGATCGTCGCCGGCGCGGCGATCGCTTGGGTGGTCGCCAGCCGCGGCCTCGACAAGGCGCTGTACATCCTCGCCGGATTGTCGGCCGGCTTCGGCCTGGCGTTCCTGCTGCGCACGTGGCTGTCGGCGGACAATGCGTTCACCCGGATCATCGACGACATCCGCGACATGCCCGGCACGATGGCGCGCCTCGCGGTCGTGCAGTTCTTCTCTTGGTTCGCGCTGTTCGCGATGTGGATCTACACCACCGCGGCGGTGACCGAGGTCCACTTCGGCAGCACCGACGCCACCTCCGCCGCCTACAACGAAGGCGCGAACTGGGTCGGCGTGCTGTTCGCGGCCTACAACGGCTTCGCCGCGCTGGCGGCGATCGCGATCCCGTGGATGGTGCGGCGGATCGGCCTGCGCGCCAGCCACCTGGTGAACTCGGTGCTAGGCGGGCTCGGGCTGCTGTCGATGCTGTGGATCCGCGACCCGCACTGGCTGCTGCTGTCGATGGCCGGCGTCGGCTTCGCCTGGGCCTCGATCCTCTCGTTGCCCTACGCGCTGCTCTCCGACAGCGTGCCCGCCGCGAAGATGGGCGTATACATGGGCATCTTCAATTTCTTCATCGTGATCCCGCAGCTGGTCGCCGCCAGCCTGCTGGGCTTCCTGCTGAACAGCCTGCTCGGCGGCCATGCGATCAACGCCCTCGCGATCGGCGGCGTCAGCATGGTCGTCGCCGGCCTGTGCGTGCTGCTGGTGCGCACGCCCCACGACCGCACCGCCTGAGGAACCGCCGATGCCCCTGCGCCCGACCCTGACCGCCCTCGCTCTCGCGCTGCTCGCCGCCTGCTCCGCGCCGCAGCCGCCGGCCGCGGCCGCTGCGACGCAACCCACCGCCACGTCGCCGTCCTACTACGGCACGCTGGAGCCGTTCGCGCGCAACGCGGTGTACTTCGTGGTGACCGACCGCTTCGTCAACGGCGACACCGGCAACGACCACCGCGACCAGGGCGGCAAGTACCGCACCTTCGACATCCCGCTACCGCCCTGCGACGGCGTGTCCGGGAACATCGGCTACCTCGGCGGCGACTTCAAGGGCCTCGTGGACCAGCTCGACTACATCCGCGAGATGGGCTTCTCCGCGGTGTGGATCACCCCGGTGGTCGACAACCCGGATGAGCATTTCACCGGTGGCAGCCAACCCGGTTGCGGCACCATCCTCAGCGACCGCGGCAAGGCCGGCTACCACGGCTACTGGGGCGTCGACTTCTACCGCCTCGACGAGCACCTGCCGAGCCCCGGGCTGGACTTCAAGGGCCTGGCCGACGCATTGCACGCCAAGGACATGGAGCTGGTGCTGGACATCGTCGGCAACCACGGTTCGCCGGCGTGGACGATGGCCTTCGACCAGCCCAAGTTCGGCAAGGTCTACGACAAGGACGGCACCCTGGTCGCCGACCACCAGAACCTGCCGCCGGGCGAGCTCGACCCGGCGCAGCATCCGCTGCATCGCTTCTACAACACCACCGGCCCGGTGGATGGCGCGACCGGCTCGATCTTCGACGGCAACCTCGCGCAGCTCGGCGACTTCGACGCCGCCAACCCGGCGGTGCTCGACTACCTCGCCGGCGCCTACCAGCACTGGATCGACCAGGGCGCGGACGCCTTCCGCATCGACACCATCGCGTGGATGCCGACCTCGTTCTGGCAGTCGTTCACCCAGCGCATCCGCGCCAGGCAGCCGGGCTTCTACATGTTCGGCGAGGCCTTCGACTACGACGCCGCGAAGATCGCGGTGCACACCCTGCCCGGCAAGGGCGAGACCAGCGTGCTCGACTTCCCGATGAAGCAGGCGATGGACGAGGTGTTCGGCCGCAAGCAGGCCGGGTTCGAGCGCCTCGCGCCGGCGCTGCACCTCACCGGCGGACCCTACGCCAACCCCTACGACCTGACCACGTTCTACGACAACCACGACATGCCGCGGCTAGACGCCAGCGACGCCGGCTTCATCGACGCGCACAACTGGCTGTTCACCGCGCGCGGCATCCCGGTCGTGTACTACGGTTCGGAGATGGGCTTCATGCGCGGTCGCGCGGAGCACGCCGGCAACCGCAATTACTTCGGCACCGAGGGCATCGCCGCGGCCCGCCAGAGCCCGATCCGCGCCGCCCTCGCGAAGATCGCCAAGGTCCGCGAGGCCTCGCCGGCGCTGCAGCGCGGGGTGCAGCTCGACGTCGAACTGCAGGGCCAGCGTGCGGCCTTCTACCGGGTGTTCCAGCACGGCGGCCAGCACCAGATCGCGCTGGTGCTGCTCAACAAGGGCGATGCCGCCGCGGCGTTCAAGATCGACGCGTTGCTGCAGCCCGGGACCTGGCGCTCGGCGCTGGACGCGACGACGGTCGAGGTCGCCGTGGGTGGCGGCCTCGCCGCCGAGGTGCCCGCGCATGGCGTGCAGGTCTACCTGCTGGATGCCCCCGCCAGCCGCCCCGACCTGGTGGCCGCGCTGGATGCGGCGATGCAGGACGCCAGGCGCCCGCGCTGAGCCTCAGCCGCCGCTGGAGGCACGGACCTCGAGGGTCGGCGCCAGGGTCACGCTCTCGGCGGGCTGGTCGCGCACCAGCCGCAGCAGGGTGTCGACCAGCAATTCGCCGGCGCGCGCAGTGTCCTGCACCACGGTGGTCAGCGGCGGGTTCGCGAAACGGCCCATCGGGGTGCCGTCGAAGCCGACCACCGCCACGTCCTCCGGGATCCGCAGGCCGGCCTCGCGCAGCGCATGCATCGCGCCGATCGCGATGAGGTCGCTGGCCGCGAACACCGCATCGAAGGGCTGGCCACGCCCCAGGAGGGTGCGCGCCGCGTCGTAGCCGGCCTGCTCGGTGCTGGCGGCATCGACCTGCAAGGCCGGGTTCATGCGCAGGCCGGCCTCGCGCAAGGCGGCGTCGCAACCGCAGTAGCGCGCGAAGAACTCGGGGAAATGGGTCGATGCATCGCCGATGAAGGCGATGTTCCTGCGCCCACGAGCCAGCAGGTGGCGCCCGGCGAGCGCACCGCCTTCGGCGTTGTCGCAGCCGATCGAGACCCCGGGCTGCCCAGCGAGCACCGGGCCCCAGCGCACGAAATGCGTGCCCTGCTCCACCAGCCGCGCCAGCTTGCTTTCGTAGGCGAGGTAATCGCCATAGCCCAGCAGGATCAGGCCGTCGGCCTTCATGCTGTCCTCGTAGTCGGCGTGCCAGTCGTCCGACAACTGCTGGAACGAGACCAGCAGGTCGTGGCCCTGGCGCGCGCAGGCGCGGGTGATCGAGCCCAGCATGGACAGGAAGAACGGATTGATGTGCGACTCGTCCGGCGTCGGGTCCTCGAACAGCAGCAGCGCCAGCGTGCCGGCGCGCTGGGTGCGCAGGCTGGAGGCGTGGCGGTCGACCTTGTAGTTCAGCTCGCGGACCGCGTCCTCGACCCGCTTGCGGGTCTCCGCATTGACCAGCGGGCTACCGCGCAACACGCGCGAGACCGTAGCCTGGGAGACGCCGGCGCGATGGGCGATGTCCATCGAGGTGGCGCGGGTCTTCTTGCGGTTGCGGGGCGGTTCCTGCATCGCCGGAGTGTAGCAACGCGCGGCGCGCACGCGATCAACCGCCGCGGCGCGGGAGTACCCAGTCGGGTCGCGGCCAATGGCAGGTGTAACCGGTCGGGTATCGCTGCAGGTAGTCCTGGTGCTCGGGCTCGGCCTCCCAGAAGGCGCCCGCCGGTTCGACCTGCGTCACCACCCTGCCCGGCCACAGCCCGGATGCCTCGACGTCGGCGATGGTGTCCAGCGCGACCTGGCGCTGGGCCTCGCTGATGGTGTAGATCGCCGAGCGATAGGACGCACCGCGGTCGTTGCCCTGCCGGTCCTGCGTGGTGGGGTCGTGGATCTGGAAGAAGAACTCCAGCAGCTCGCGGTAGGAGATTCGGGCCGGATCGAACACGATCTCCACCGCCTCGGCGTGGGTGCCGTGGTTGCGGTAGGTGGCGTTGGCAACGTCGCCACCGCTGTAGCCGACGCGCGTGGACAGGACGCCCGGGCGCCGGCGCAGCAATTCCTGCATGCCCCAGAAGCAGCCGCCGGCGAGGATCGCGGTTTCGGTGGTCATATCGGCTCCCGGATGGTGGTCAGGACAGCTTGCGCAGCGCCAGCGCGTTGATGCAATAGCGCAGCCCGGTCGGCGCCGGGCCATCCGGGAATACATGCCCGAGATGGCCGTCGCAGACCTGGCAGGTGGCCTCGATGCGCGTCATGCCGTGGCTGTGGTCGGCGTGGTAACCCACCAGCCCCGGCGCCACCGGCGCGGTGAAGCTGGGCCATCCGGAACGGCTGTCGTACTTGCTCGCGGCATCGAACAGCAAGGTGCCGCAACCCGCGCAAGCGTAGCGGCCGGGTTCGAACAGGCTGCACATCGGCGAGCTGTGCGGCGCCTCGGTGCCCTTGCCGCGCAGGACCCGGAATGCATCGGCATCCAGCGCCGCCCGCCAGGCGGCCTCGTCGCGTTCGTCGCGCCGCGGCGGCGGGGGATTGCCTGCGCGCGCCCAATGCAGGACGTCGGCCCAAGTGGGCTGGAGGGTCGGGGAATTGCGCGTGTCCATCGGCGGTTCCATCGCGGTACGTTCGGTCGACATGGCGCCCGCCGGGCATCGATTCAAGCGCAGCGCGCGGAAGGCGCAAAAAAGAAAACGCCGGCACATGGCCGGCGTTTCGATGGTGGCGCGCCCGGAAGGGTGAGCCTCATCCGCCTGCGAAGCGCAGCTTCGCGAGGAGGCGAACGCCCGACGCCATGCGGGCGGCGGGCGGGCAATCCGACGGGCGCAAAAACGAAAACGCCGGCACATGGCCGGCGTTTCGAGGGTGGCGCGCCCAGAAGGGTGAGCCTCCTCCGCCTGCGAAGCGCAGCTTCGCGAGGAGGCGAACGCCCGACGCCATGCGGGCGGCGGGCGGGCAATCCGACGGGCGCAAAAACGAAAACGCCGGCACATGGCCGGCGTTTCGATGGTGGCGCGCCCGGAAGGATTCGAACCTCCGACCCCCAAGTTCGTAGCCTGGTGCTCTATCCAACTGAGCTACGGGCGCAGAAGCGGAATTATGCGTTTTGACCGCATCCCGCGTCAACTTGCGTCGCGCGGATTTCGTGATTTCGCCAAGCTGGCGGAGACTGAGGGATTCGAACCCTCGATGGAGCTTTTGACCCCATACTCCCTTAGCAGGGGAGCCCCTTCGGCCTCTCGGGCAAGTCTCCGTGAGGCGAAATCGCGAGCGGCGAAGGATACAGGCTGCGTCGCGATCCGGCAAACATCAGGCGTCGTCGGCAGCGGGCTTGCCGCCGTCGTCGCCCTGGATCCGCTGGTAGATCTCCTCGCGGTGCACCGCCACGTCCTTCGGCGCGGTGATCCCGATGCGGACCTGGTTTCCCTTCACTCCGAGCACGGTCACGGTGATCGCGTCCCCGATCATCAGGGTTTCGCCCACTCGCCGGGTCAGGATCAACATGCTGCAACTCCCCTGTCGCTTGCGGCGATCCCGGCGGGAGTGTCTCCCGCCGTCGCCTGCATCCCATCGCCCCGATCATACGGGGCTTCGTTCAGCTTGGACAAGCTGCGTGCTCACGCGGCCTGCATACGCTCCCGTACCCACGTTGCAACATCGACCAGCGCCGCCGCCAAAGCCGGACCATCCTCACCGCCGCCCTGGGCCATGTCGGGACGCCCACCGCCCTTGCCATTGATACGACCGGCGACCAGCCCGAGGAGTTCCCCGGCCTTGACGCGGCCGAGCGCCACACCGCTCACGCCGGCCACCAGCGCGGCCTTGCCGCCGTCGGTGCCGGCCAAGACGACGACCGCATCACCGAGCTGCTGCTTCAGGCGGTCCATGGCATCGCGCAGCGCCTTGCTATCGAATCCTTCGAGGCGCGCGGCTAGCACCTTGACCCCGCCGACATCCTGCGCCTGGCCCGCGAGGTCGCTGGTTGCGCCGGAGGCCGCCTTGGCCTTCAGTTGCTCGAGTTCGCGCTCCAGCTTCTTCTGCCGGTCCAGCAGCGCGCGCAGTTTGTCGGCCACGTCGCCCGCGTTGCCGCCCAGCAGCTGCGCGGCTTCGTGCAGGCGGCGCTCTTCCGACGCCACGTGGTCCAGCGCGCCCTGCCCGGTCACCGCCTCGATGCGGCGCACGCCGGCGGACACCCCGCCTTCGGACACGATCTTGAACAGGCCGATGTCGCCCGTGCGGCCCACATGTGTGCCGCCGCAGAGCTCGGTGGAGGTCGGGCCGAAGCGCAGCACGCGCACTTCCTCGCCGTATTTCTCGCCGAACAAGGCCATGGCGCCGAAATCCAGCGCCTCCTGCATGCCCATGTGGCGGACTTCGCCCTCGTGGTTGGCGCGCACCTCGGCATTCACCCGGCGCTCGATCTCGGCCAGCTCCGCCGCCGTCATCGGCTGGAAGTGGGAGAAGTCGAAACGCAGGCGATCCGGCGCGACCAGCGAACCCTTTTGCTGGACATGCGTGCCCAGCACCTCGCGCAACGCGGCGTGCAGCAGGTGGGTGGCGCTGTGGTTGAGGATAGTGGCGCCGCGGCGCGCGGCGTCGACCGCACCGTGCAGGTGGTCGCCCACGCGCAGGCGGCCGAACCGCACTTGCCCGACGTGGCCGTGGAACTGGCCGGCCAGCTTGAGCGTGTCGCTCACGCCGAAGCGGCTCTCGACGCCGTCCAGCTCACCGGTATCACCGACCTGGCCACCCGACTCGGCATAGAACGGCGTGGCGTCGAGGATCACGATGGCGTCCTCGCCCGCTTCCACCACGTCCACCGGCTTGCCGTCCTTCAGCAGCGCCAGCACCGCCAGGCTGCCGGCCTCAAGGCTGTCATAGCCCAGGAACCGGGTGGGCGCGAGCCGGGCCACCAGTTCCGCCGGCAGCTGCACACCACCGCCGAACTTGCCCGCGGCGCGCGCGGTCTCCTTCTGCTGGGCCATCGCGGCATCGAAGCCATCGACGTCCACCGACATGCCACGCTCGCGCGCCATGTCCTGGGTGAGGTCGAGCGGGAAGCCGTAGGTGTCGTACAGGCGGAAGGCATCGCCACCGGGGATGACGCCATCGGACACCTTGGCCGCAACGTCGTTGAAGATGCGCATGCCGGCATCCAGGGTTTCGGCGAAGCGCTCCTCTTCCGCCAGCAGGGCACGCTCGGCGGTGGCGCGACCCGCGCGCAGCACCGGGTAGGCCTCCCCCATCAGACCATCGAGGGTCGCAACAAGCTTGTGGAAGAAGGGCGTGCGCACGCCCAGCATCCAGCCATGGCGCAGCGCGCGGCGGATGATCCGGCGCAGCACGTAGCCGCGACCCTCGTTGGACGGCAGCACGCCGTCGACGATCAGGAAGGCGCAGGCGCGGATGTGGTCGGCGATCACCCGCAGCGACTTGTTCTCCAGGTCCGCTGTCCCGGTCACCTCGGCGGCGTGCTTGATCAGCGCCTGGAACAGGTCGATCTCGTAGTTGGAATGCACGCCCTGCAGGATCGCGGTGATGCGCTCCAGGCCCATGCCGGTGTCCACGCAAGGCGCGGGCAGCGGCGTGAGGGTGCCGTCCGCGGCGCGGTCGAACTGCATGAAGACGTTGTTCCAGATCTCGATGTAGCGGTCGCCGTCCTCGTCCGGCGAGCCCGGGGGACCACCGAAGTGGCTCGGGCCATGGTCGTAGAAGATCTCGGTGCAAGGACCGCACGGGCCGGTGTCGGCCATCTGCCAGAAATTGTCTGACGCGAACGGGGCGCCCTTGTTGTCGCCGATGCGGATGATCCGGTCTTCCGGCAGCCCGATGTCGTCGCGCCAGATGGCGTAGGCCTCGTCGTCGGTGTGGTAGACGGTGGCCAGAAGGCGTTCCTTCGGCAACTTCCAGACCTCGGTGAGCAGTTCCCAGGCCCAGGCGATGGCGTCCTTCTTGAAGTAGTCGCCGAACGACCAGTTGCCGAGCATCTCGAAGAAGGTGTGGTGGCGCGCGGTGTAGCCCACCGAATCGAGGTCGTTGTGCTTGCCGCCCGCGCGCAGGCAGCGCTGGACGTCGGCCGCGCGCACATAGCTGCGTTTCTCGGCGCCCAGGAACACGTCCTTGAATTGCACCATGCCGGAGTTGGTGAACAGCAGGGTCGGGTCGTTGCCCGGCACCAGCGGCGCGGACGGCACGATGGTGTGGCCCTTGGAAGCGAAGAACGCGAGGAAATCGCGGCGGACGTCGGAGGTGCTGATCTTGGAAGGCGCGTTCATGCAGGCATCTATGAGGGGCGGGCGCCGTGGTGCGACGCGATCCCGTCACGATGCGGGCGCGGACCCGGGTTGGCAAGCCGATCCGCCTAGTTTACAGGCCGCCGGGGTCAGTCCGGGCAAGCCTCGGTGTCGCCGAGCGCGCAGCGGACGTGTTCCATGCGGAACCCGCGACGCAGCAGCAGGTCCGCCGCCTTGCGGCGAGCCGCCAAGTCGATTGGGCCGCCGGCACCGAAGCGACGCCGCACCAGGTCGCAGGCATTCGCCGCCCAGTCGCCTTCGTAGCCCGAGACCGCCGAGGCCACGGCCTCCGCGCCCAAGCCGTGCGTCCCGAGTTCGGCGCGGATGTAGGCGGGGCCATACCCCGCCTCCGCGCGCGTCCGCACCAGGCTTTCGGCGAAACGGACGTCGTCCTGCCAGCCGGCATCGGCCAAGCGGGCGATCGCCTCGCCCGCGGCCTCGCTGGGGACGCCTCGCGCCTCCAGCTTGCGCGCCAGTTCGCGCTTGGAATGCTCGCGGCGGGTCAGTAGCGAGAGGGCGCGCTGGGTCGGCGATGGTTCTGGGCGGCGACGGCGCTTCCGCGCTGACGAGGACGCATCCTCGCCATCGCCGCCCGGCCGCATCATGCGTCTTCGTCCCCGCCCGCGGCCTCGCCGCGCGGGATGTCCTGCGGCACGAACTTCTCGCGCAGGGCCGCTTCCAGCTTGATCGCCGCAGCAGGATTCTCCTTGAGGTACTGGCGGGCGTTTTCCTTGCCCTGGCCGATGCGCTCGCCGTCGTAGCTGTACCAGGCACCCGCCTTCTCGACCAGCTTGGCCTCGACGCCCATGTCGATCAGTTCGCCCTCGCGGCTGATGCCTTCGCCGTACAGGATCTCGGTGACCACCTGCTTGAACGGCGGCGCCAGCTTGTTCTTCACCACCTTGATCCGGGTCTGGTTGCCGATGATCTCGTCGCCCTTCTTGACGCTGCCGATGCGGCGGATGTCCAGGCGCACCGAAGCGTAGAACTTCAGCGCATTGCCGCCGGTGGTCACTTCCGGGCTCTGGCCCGGCATCATCACGCCGATCTTCATGCGCAACTGGTTGATGAAGATCACCAGGCAGTTGCTGCGCTTGATGTTGCCGGTCAGCTTGCGCAGGGCCTGGCTCATCAGGCGGGCCTGCAGGCCCGGCAGCTGGTCGCCCATCTCGCCCTCGATCTCGGCCTTCGGGGTCAGCGCGGCCACCGAATCCACCACCACCATGTCGACCGCGTTGGAGCGGACCAGCATGTCGGCGATCTCGAGCGCCTGTTCGCCGGTGTCCGGCTGCGACAGGTAGAGCTCGTCGAGGTTGACCCCGAGCTTCTGGGCATAGATCGGGTCCAGCGCATGCTCGGCATCGATGAAGGCGCAGGTGCCGCCGGCCTTCTGGCACTGGGCGATGGCCTGCAGGGTCAGGGTGGTCTTGCCGGAGGATTCCGGACCGTAGACCTCGACCACGCGCCCCTTGGGCAAGCCGCCGATGCCCAGCGCGATGTCCAGCATCAGCGAACCTGTGCCGATGGTTTCGACCGCCTCGACCGTGCGGTCGCCCATGCGCATCACCGAGCCCTTGCCGAACTGGCGTTCGATCTGGCCCAGGGCCGCCGCAAGCGCGCGCTTCTTGTTCTCGTCCATCGTGCTGGTCCTCAAGTGGTGTATTCCGTGGATGTGGGCAGGTTAGGCGGGCACCATCGCAAAAGCTGCGACGCGACGGCCCGTGGACAGACGATGCGCTCGGGATGCAGCCGGCGGAATCGGGGAATGCCGCGTGCGCGCATGGGACTCCGGATCGCGGCGGGTGCTCGCTTCACGCATTCGGGCGCACCAGGCCGCAATACAGGCCCTCGATCGCGAAGTCCTGCCCGGGCTGCACGTCGATCGGCGCGTAGTCGGGGTTGCGCGGCAGCAGCCGGATGCGGCCCTGCCCCATCTTCAGCAGTTTGACGGTGATTTCGTCGTCGATGCGCGCAATCACCACCTGCCCGCTGCGAGCCTCGGAGGTGCGGTGCACGCCGATCAGGTCGCCATCGAAAATGCCCTCGTCGCGCATCGAGTCGCCCTTGACCTTGAGCAGGTAGTCCGGCGCCGGCGAGAAGAAGGTGCGGTCCATCAGCACCACCTGCTCGGAACCGATGTCCGCGCCGATCGGTGACCCGGCGGCCACCTGGCCCAGCACCGGCAACCGGAGCACGTCGTCATCCGCCGGCAGGTCGAGCTGGCGCGGACCGTCTGGCAGTTGCAGCAGCCGCAGGCTGCGTGCCCGCCCGGGGCTGCGTTCGAGGATGCCGGCGGCTTCCAGCGCCTCCAGGTGGTATTGCGCCGCGCGAACCCCCTTGAAGCCGAAGGCCCGGGCGATCTCGGCCTGCGAGGGGGCGAAGCCATCGGCTTCGATGCGTTCGGCGAGGAAACCGTGGATGGCGCGCTGGGTATCGGTCAGGTCCATGGTTAGTAGTAATACTACTAACGATTTCCCACGGTCAAGTGCCCAGCGCGGCGATCAGGGGAGCGCCGGCTCCCGGCTGGCGACCCGCTGGCGGGCGTCTTCGATGCGCGCGGCCAAACCGGCGCAGTAGCCCTCGCGCTGGCGGGCGTCCAGCGTGCCGAGGCGCGCCCGCTCTTCCTCCTCCTTGAGCGGGGTCGACAGACCCGCCTCCAGGAACGGCAGGGCGTATTCGATGTCCTCGAGCTCCTGCACTTCGGTCGGATACAAGGTCTTGCCGGCATCACGATGCGCCTTCAGGCGCGCAGCGCGATCGCGCTTGGCTGCCACCACTTCGCCCAGGAAGGCCGCGATGGCACCGCCCTGCCCTGCGGCGCAGGCCGCATCGCCGGCACGCATGCGGGCGACATCGGTCAACACGGCATCCGCCATGCGCGAGCGGAATCGGTAGTTCGGATCCAGCGGCTCGCAGCGGCAGGCGTCGCCCAGCCCACTGCCGATCCCCAACGCTGGAACACGGTGCAACCGCCATCGCGGGTCGCGACCAGGCTGATCGCGATCCGGCGCTCCAACGGCGTGCCCGCAGGATCCTCACCACGCGGGACCTCGAGGTAGCGCGAGGCCGCCAGGAAATGATCGGGCGGCAGCGACAATGCGTATTGCCCGCGCAGCTCATGCGGCGGTGCGATCGCGAGCAGGCGTTGCGCACGCTCCTGCACCACGGCCCGGCACTCGGCATCGGGCTCGACCAGCCGCGCCAGCGGCGTGTTGTCGCGGGCCTCGAGGTAGGCGCGGGCCTCGGCGACGTGGGCGCTGCCGGGATGGTCCAGCAGGAAGCGGACATAGCGATCCGGCGACTCCCCGCCCTGCAGGAAGCGCCAGCGCTCTTCGGCGGATAGGAGGTCGCCCGCGACCGCAGCCGCGGCGGCAAGCGCCAGGCACATCCCGGCGATGGTGCGCGGCCGGATCAGAGCCGTGCCGCCGGCATCACGCGAGGATGCCGTCGACGCCCAGCAGCGCCGCGGCGACGGTCTGCCGACGCACCGCATCGCGGTCGCCATCGAAGTGGAACAGTTCAGCCTTGGCATAGCCGCCACGGCGCTTCCAGCCGATCCACACGGTACCGACCGGCTTGTCCGGACTGCCGCCGCCGGGCCCGGCGATGCCGGTGACGGCCACCGCGACGCTGGCGCCCGAGTGCACCAGGGCCCCGCTGACCATCTCCACCACCGTCTCCCGGCTGACCGCGCCATACGCCTCCAGGGTCTGCGGGCGCACGCCCAGCAGGGCCTGCTTGGCTTCGTAGCTGTAGGCGGCCATGCCGCAATCGAACCAGGCCGAGGATCCGGCGACGTCGGTCATGCACTTGGCGATCCAGCCGCCGGTGCAGCTTTCGGCAGTGACCAGCATCTGCCGCGCGGCCAGCAGGCGCTCGCCGAGGGCCTGCGCAAGGCGGTCGAGTTCGTGGTCGTCGGGAGCAGGCATGGCGCGCGCCGGGAAGGGGACCAGCGCGTTGTACCCGATGCCCGCGCAAAACAAAACCGGCCCGCGAGGGGCCGGTCTTGTGGTCGCGCCGGCGCTCCGCCGGGACCGCCTCCGCGTGGCTCAGTAACGCCAGCGCAGGGTCACCCCGTAGGTGCGGGGCTGGCCGAGGAACGCATTCCACGAACCGGTCTGCAACGGCGCATCGAACGCCACCTGCATGTACTCGGCATCGGTCAGGTTCTGCGCCCACAGCTCGACCGCCCAATGGCCATCGCGACCGCCGATGCTGGCGCGTGCGTTGACCGTGGTGTAGCCGGACTGCAGCTTCTGCGGATCGAGGTCGGAGCCGGTGTTGTACTCGCTCATGTACTTGGCGCCGACGTGCATGCGCGCGACCAGGTTCTTGCCGAGGTCGAACTCGTAGCCCACCGAACCGGTGGCCGACCATTCCGGCGCGAAGCTCGCGGTGCTCCCCGGCAGCAGCACCAGGTCCGGGTCCGGCAGCAGGTCGTCGCCGTACTCGGTCTTGGCGTAGGTCAGGCCGCCCTGCACGAACAGCCCGCCGCGCTGGTACAGCAGCTCGGCGTCGAAGCCGCGCGAGGTGACGGTCGGGATCGACCGCACCACGAAGCTGGTGCCGAGGAAGCTGTTGAGCTGGAAGTCGCTGTAGGTCTGGTGGAACAGGGTCGCGTTGAGCAGCAGGTTGCCGCCCAGCCAGGTGGTCTTGGCGCCCAGCTCGTAGCTGTCGACGAATTCGGCCGGGAACGAGGTGTCGTCGACCGGCACGATGCCGCTGACGCCGCTGGACAGGCCGGTGTTGGACTGCACGCGGTCCAGGTTGAAGCCGCCGCCCTTGTAGCCGCGTGCCGCGGAAGCGTAGGTCATCACGTGGTCGTTCCAGCGGTAGGCGGCCTTCAGGGTGCCGGACCACTCGCCTTCGGAC
>JAFLEC010000080.1 GCA_017302095.1 Lysobacterales bacterium
CGCTGCTGGCACTGCGCGCGCCAGGCCTTGCGCGCGGGGCCGTGGCGCCCGTGCAGGTGCGCGGCGCAGGGCAGGGTCAGCTTGGTCAGGGTGGTGGCGATGTCGCCGCGCACGCCGGCATCGGCGTGCCGCAGCTTGCCGATCTCGGCGGCATCGATGTCCATGTGCACGACGCGCGCATGCGGCGCGAACTCGGCCAGTTTGCCGGTGGCGCGGTCGTCGAAGCGCGCGCCGACCACCACCAGCAGGTCGGCTTCCTGCACCGCCAGGTTGGCGGCGCGGCTGCCATGCATGCCCAGCATGCCGAGGTTGAGCGGGTGCGCGGTCGGCAGCGCGCCCAGGCCCTTGAGGGTCAGCACCGTCGGGATCTGGGTGGCGTCGACGAAGGTGCGGAAGGCCTGCACCGCCTCGCCCAGCACGATCCCGCCGCCGCCGTAGACGACCGGCCGCTGCGCCTGCGACACCAGCGCCAGCGCGGCATGCAGCGAGGCGTCCGCAGGTATCTCCGGTGCATCCGTGCCGCGCGAGGCATGCGCCGGCAGGTGCGACGCGTCCGCCATCTGCACGTCCTTGGGCAGGTCGACCAGGACCGGGCCGGGGCGGCCGCTGCGCGCCAGTCGGAACGCCTCCGCGACCATCTCCGGCAGGTCGTCCACGCTGCGGGCGATGAAGCTGTGCTTGACCATCGGCAGGGTCATCGCGAACACGTCCAGTTCCTGGAACGCATCGGTGCCCATCAGGGTGGTCGGCACCTGGCCGGTGATCACCACCATCGGCACCGAGTCCAGCATCGCATCCGCGATCCCGGTGACCAGGTTCGACGCGCCCGGGCCGGAGGTGGCCACGCACACCCCGACGCGCCCGCTGGCCCGCGCATAGCCGTTCGCGGCGAAGGCCGCGCCCTGTTCGTGGCGTACCAGCACGTGCTTCAGTGCCGGGGTGCCGTGCAGGGCGTCGTAGAAGGGCATGATGGTGCCGCCGGGATACCCGAACAGGGTCTCCACGCCTTCCGCGACCAGGGCTTGCGCCAGCCAGCGGGCGCCGTTCATCACGCGGCCTCGCTCTGCGGCTGCGATGCGGCGTCCGTCGCGGGCTTGGCCGGTGCCGCCTGCGACGAGGCCAGCCACTTCATGTTGGCGCGCAGCTTCTTGCCGATCGCCTCGATCGGGTGGTCGAGGTCGGCCTGCTTCATCGCCTTGTAGTGGGCGTTGCCGGCGGCGTACTCGGCGATCCACTGGCGGGCGAAGGTGCCGTCCTGGATCTCCGCCAGCACCTTGCGCATCTGCGCGCGGGTGTTGGCATCCACGATGTAGTCGCCGCGCGTGAGCGCGCCGTACTGCGCGGTCTCGCTGATGAACTCGTGCATGCGGGTGATGCCGCCCTCGTAGAACAGGTCGACGATCAGCTTCAGCTCGTGCAGGCATTCGTAGTACGCGACTTCCGGCTGGTAGCCGGCCTCGACCAGGGTTTCCCAGCCGGCCTGCACCAGCCGGGTGGCGCCGCCGCAGAGCACCGCCTGTTCGCCGAACAGGTCGGTCTCGGTCTCTTCCTGGAAGGTCGTGCGGATCGCATTCTGGCGCGCGCCACCGATGCCGGCGCAATACGCCAGCGCGAGCTGTTCGGCATTGCCGCTGCGGTCCTGGTGGATCGCGTACACCGACGGCACGCCGCGGCCGATCTCGTACTCGCGGCGCACCAGCGCGCCGGGGCCCTTGGGCGCGACGAGGACGACGTCGAGGTCGTCGCGCGGAGTGATCTGGCCGTAGTGGACATTGAACCCGTGCGCGAACAGCAGGCAGGCGCCCTGGCGGATGTTCGGCTCGATCACTTCGCCGTAGAGCTGCGGCTGGACCATGTCGGGGGTGAGGATGGCGACGATGTCGCCGTCCGCGGCCGCTTCGCCCGGCGCCTTGACGGCGAAGCCGTCGGCCTTGGCCTTCAACTCGGTGGGGCCGCCCGGGCGCAGGCCGATGGTGACGTCGAAGCCGGAATCGCGGAGGTTCAGCGCGTGCGCACGACCCTGGCTGCCGTAGCCGATGATGGCGATGCGCGGTTTGCTGGTGCTGGTCATGGTGGTCTGTCCTGGGGTCGGAGGGGTTTCGAGGGGGCCAAAACGAAAAACCCCGCACCTTGCGGTGCGGGGTTTGCGATTCCTGGGCTGTGTTGCGTTGTTACGCGCCGGATCGTCCCGCACCTGGTGGCGAGGTAATAAGGACGAGTACGAGGACGGCCGCGACGGATGCGGTCGGGTGGGGCGCCAGCGATGTGCGGCAATGCAGCATGGGGCGAGCAGACCACGCCGGATGCGCTACTGTCAACTGCCGTCGTCATTCCGTTTTTGCATGACCGACGGTTGCAACTGAAACCGAGGAAAGCCAGCAGAATCAAGGCTTCCGGCGATCCGCCCCCAACGACGCAGCGGAACCACGATGCCCGACTACCGTTCGAAGACTTCGACCCATGGCCGCAACATGGCCGGCGCGCGCGCGCTGTGGCGGGCCACCGGCATGCGCGACGACGACTTCCGCAAGCCGATCGTCGCGATCGCCAATTCCTTCACCCAGTTCGTGCCCGGCCACGTGCACCTGAAGGACATGGGCCAGCTCGTCGCGCGCGAGATCGAGCGCGTCGGCGGCGTGGCGAAGGAGTTCAACACGATCGCGGTGGACGACGGCATCGCGATGGGCCACGACGGCATGTTGTATTCGCTGCCGTCGCGCGAGCTGATCGCGGATTCGGTCGAGTACATGGCGAACGCGCATTGCGCCGACGCGCTGGTGTGCATCTCCAACTGCGACAAGATCACCCCCGGCATGCTGATGGCGGCGCTGCGGCTGAACATCCCGGCGGTGTTCGTGTCGGGCGGGCCGATGGAAGCCGGCAAGACCAAGCTTGCGGCGCACAAGCTCGACCTGGTCGATGCGATGGTGCTGGCCGCCGACCCGGATGCGAGCGACGAACAGGTGGCCGCGGTCGAGCGCAGCGCCTGCCCGACCTGCGGTTCCTGCAGCGGCATGTTCACCGCGAATTCGATGAACTGCCTGACCGAGGCGCTCGGGCTGTCGCTGCCGGGCAACGGCACCCTGCTGGCCACCCATGCCGACCGCGAGGCGCTGTTCAAGCGTGCCGGCGTGCTCGCGGTCGAGCTCTGCCATCGCTGGTACGGCGCGGAGGATGCGCGTGCGTTGCCGCGCGGCATCGCCACCTTCGAGGCGTTCGAGAACGCGATGGCGCTGGACATCGCGATGGGCGGTTCGACCAACACGATCCTGCACCTGCTCGCGGCGGCGCGCGAAGCCGGCGTCGATTTCACGATGCGCGACATCGACGCGCTGAGCCGGCGCGTGCCGCAGTTGTGCAAGGTGGCGCCGAACACCCAGCAGTACCACATCGAGGACGTGCACCGCGCGGGCGGGATCATGGCGATCCTCGGCGAACTCGCGCGCGGCGGCCTGCTGCACACTGGCGCCGCGACCGTGCATGCACCCACGCTGGGCGAGGCGATCGCGACGTGGGACATCGCAATAGCCGACGACGATGCCGTGCGCATGTTCTACCAGGCCGGCCCGGCGGGGATTCCGACCCAGGTCGCCTTCAGTCAGGCCACGCGCTGGCCGACGCTGGACACCGACCGCGCCGGCGGCTGCATCCGCGACGTGGCGCATGCCTATTCGCGCGAGGGCGGCTTGGCGGTGCTGCGCGGCAACCTCGCGCCGGACGGCTGCGTGGTGAAGACCGCCGGGGTGGACGAATCGATCCACGTGTTCGAGGGCAGCGCGCGCGTATTCGAAAGTCAGGACGCGGCGGTGGCGGGCATCCTCGGCGACGCGGTGCGGCCGGGCGACGTCGTGGTCATCCGCTACGAAGGCCCGAAGGGTGGGCCGGGCATGCAGGAAATGCTGTACCCGACCAGTTACCTGAAGTCGAAGGGACTGGGGAAGGCGTGCGCGCTGCTCACCGACGGCCGTTTTTCCGGCGGCACCTCCGGCCTGAGCATCGGCCACGCCTCGCCTGAAGCGGCGGCCGGCGGCGCCATCGGCCTGGTGCGCGACGGCGACTGCATCCGCATCGACATCCCCGCGCGCAGCATCCAACTGGTGGTGGCGGACGACGAGCTCGCGGCGCGTCGTCGCCAGCAGGACGCCGCCGGTTGGAAGCCCGCGCAGCCGCGGTCGCGCCAGGTGAGTACCGCGCTGAAGGCCTACGCCTTGCTCGCGACCAGTGCCGACAAGGGCGCCGTGCGCGACCTTGCGCTGCTGGACGGCGGCTGATCGTGCCGGCCGGCGGCGGTGGCGGCGTTATGGTCTAATCCGCGCCTGAAGCGGGGGTACCGCGGCGGCATGCCAGTCTGGAGCCGGCGCGGTTGAGACAGACCCTTCGAACCTGATGCGGTTGAGACCGCCGTAGGGAAGCTTCGCGACACACCCGCCGTGTGCGCGCCGCCGCTTCGTCCGCAAGACACCCACAGGACGATGCCGATGAATGCCGTGCCCAGCGAGCTGCTCCACCAAGCCGAACGTCTCTCCGAATCCGTGACCCGGCCGATCCCGGGCTCGCGCAAGATCCACGTGGC
This sequence comes from Lysobacterales bacterium, assembly GCA_017302095.1. Taxonomy (GTDB): domain Bacteria; phylum Pseudomonadota; class Gammaproteobacteria; order Xanthomonadales; family Xanthomonadaceae; genus Thermomonas. The sequence goes on from JAFLEC010000080.1 coordinate 4,574, forward strand.
GGGCAGCCGGGCCGACCTGCGGGTGCCGATGCGCGAGATCGCGCTGAGCCGCACGCCCACCCTGTTCGGTGGCGAGGACAATCCGCCGGTCACCGTCTACGACTGTTCCGGTCCGTACACCGACCCCGCGGTCGACATCGACCTGGCCCGCGGCCTGCCGGCGTTGCGCGCTGCGTGGATCGCCGAGCGCGGCGACACCGAGGTGCTGCCGGGCCTGAGCTCCAGCTTCGGCCGCGCGCGCGAGGCCGACCCCAGGCTCGACGCGGTGCGCTTCCCGAACCGCAGCCTGCCGCGCCGCGCGAAGGCCGGCATGAACGTGACCCAGATGCACTACGCCAGGCGCGGCATCGTCACCCCCGAGATGGAATTCGTGGCGATCCGCGAGAACCAGCGCCTCGACGCCGTGCGCGAGGCGCACCTGCTGATGCAGCATCCGGGCGAGCACTTCGGCGCGAACATCCAGCAGGTCATCACCCCCGAGTTCGTGCGCGACGAGATCGCCCGCGGCCGCGCGATCCTGCCCAACAACATCAACCACCCGGAAAGCGAGCCGATGGTCATCGGCCGCAACTTCCTCACCAAGATCAACGCCAACATCGGCAACAGCGCGGTGTCCTCGGGCATCTCGGAGGAAGTCGAGAAGCTGGTGTGGTCGATCCGCTGGGGCGGCGACACGGTGATGGACCTGTCCACCGGCAAGCACATCCACGAGACCCGCGAATGGATCGTACGCAACGCCCCGGTGCCGATCGGCACGGTGCCGATCTACCAGGCGCTGGAGAAGGTCGATGGCCGCGCCGAGGAACTCAACTGGGAGATCTTCCGCGATACCCTCATCGAGCAGGCCGAACAGGGCGTGGACTACTTCACCATCCACGCCGGCGTGCTGCTGCGCTACGTGCCGCTGACCGCGAAGCGCGTCACCGGCATCGTCTCGCGCGGCGGTTCGATCATGGCGAAGTGGTGCCTGGCGCACCACAAGGAGAACTTCCTCTACACGCACTTCGAGGACATCTGCGAGATCATGAAGACCTATGACGTGGCCTTCTCGCTGGGCGATGGCCTGCGCCCCGGCTGCATCGCCGACGCCAACGACGCCGCGCAGTTCGGCGAGCTGGAGACCCTCGGTGAGCTCACCAAGGTCGCGTGGAAGCACGACGTGCAGACCATGATCGAAGGCCCCGGCCACGTGCCGATGCAGCTGATCAAGGAGAACATGGACAAGCAGCTGCGCGAGTGCGGCGAGGCGCCGTTCTACACGCTGGGCCCGCTGACCACCGACATCGCGCCGGGTTACGACCACATCACCAGCGCCATCGGCGCGGCGATGATCGGCTGGTACGGCACCGCGATGCTCTGCTACGTGACGCCGAAGGAGCACCTCGGCCTGCCCAACCGGGAGGACGTGCGCGACGGCATCATGGCCTACAAGATCGCCGCGCACGCCGCCGACCTGGCCAAGGGCCATCCCGGCGCGCAGGTCCGCGACAACGCGCTGAGCAAGGCGCGCTTCGAGTTCCGCTGGCAGGACCAGTTCCACCTCGGCCTGGATCCCGAGAAGGCCAAGGAGTTCCACGACGAAACCTTGCCGAAGGATGCGCACAAGGTCGCGCACTTCTGCTCGATGTGCGGCCCGCATTTCTGCTCGATGAAGATCACCCAAGACGTGCGCGACTACGCTGCCGAGCACGGCGTCGACGAGGCAAGGGCGCTGGAAGCCGGCATGGCGGAGAAATCCGCCGAATTCCGCGCGCAGGGCGCGGAGGTTTATCGCGAGGCCTGAGGCATCGGTCACCGTGCGCGGGGCGTCCGTCCCGCGCCGGCTGCGGTGGTGGTTGGTCGGCCCTAGCGTGGCGGCATGCGCTCTGCCGACAGCCGTGTCCCGATGCCGCGTGCCGCCCGCTTGCGGGTCGGCGATTGCGTCGTGGATGTCGCGCGGCGCGAGGTGCTGCGCCCGGGTGCAGTTGCGCCCGCCAGGATCACGGTCAAGGCCCTGCAGGTGTTGCTGGTACTGGCCGAGGACGCGGGCCGCGTGGTTCCGCGCGAGCGGCTGCTGGACACCGTCTGGGCCGGCACCCTGCCGACCCTGGACGTGGTGACGCAGGCGATCGCGGGGCTGCGCCGGGCGTTCGCCGACCGGGCGCACGCCCCGGCCTGCATCGAGACCATCCCGAAGTCGGGTTACGTGCTCCTCGCCGGGGTGGAATGGTTGCCGGAGGCGCCTGCTTCCGTGCGTTCGACGCAAGCCCCACTGGCGCCCGCATCGCCGCGTCACCGGCGGCTTGGGCGGTGGCGTTGGTTGGCGGCCTTGATGGGCTTCGCCACCCTCGGCGTGGTGGAGGGTGCCAGTACCGCCGCCGTTACGGATGGCATGTCGTCGCCGGCAGTCCGCTCGGACGTCGACCAGCGCTGAGTGCGAGTCACAAAGCCGCGTACGCGGCCAGCAGTCGATCCTTGCGCATCCCGCCGCGTGGGCGGGTGAGCGCTGCGCGATTTCGCGCCGCCCATGGACGGACGCCATGCGGGGGACGAACAGTCAGGTTGGGGGTATCGACATCCCCCATCGTGGTGCGGACGACCACATCGCGGTGACGGGGCGCTGTCGCGGCATGGCATCGAATGCCGCTTTCGTGGCGATTTCGTATGGATTTCATGACCGCGCGCGTGCGCGCTGGCTTGCTGCCGATCCTGACCATGATCGGAGGTGCAGATGTCGTCCATGTCGCGCGCCACTTCGTGCCGGATCGACAGGGCCCGCCATGTCGACCTCGAGGCCGGCGCGCGCGCCAGCATCCTCCTGGCGGCGGATGGCGATGAATTGCGCATCGGCGGTGATCGAATGGGCTACAGCGCGTGGTTGGTGCTGCGCGGGCGCATGACCGTCCATTCTCGCGAAGGGGAATTCCATCTCCGGTCGCGCGAATGGCTGGTGCTCGAGGGCGATGCCGGTCCCTGTGGCCGTGTCGGCCCGAGCGGCATCGCCATCGTGATCCGACTTGCCCGCGAGGAAGTCGGGAGGCATGGGGCGGATGACGCCGGGAACGCGCTGTTCAGCGGGTGCGGTTCATTGATGCCGGGCATGCGTCTCGAGGCTCTGCGCCTGTGGCGGACGTGCCACGCCATGGGTCTGGAAGCACGAGCAAGCGCACTGCTGGCACGCATGCAGCACCACCAGGCGGAGGTTGTGGAGCGTTGCCCTGGGCGCTCCCTGGGGCGCCGCAGGCAAATCTTTGCGCGCCTGCAACGCGCGCGGCTCTACATGCAAGGGCATGCCGGCATGTGCGCAAGGATCGGCGAGCTCGCGCGCTGGAGCCATTTCTCGCCGTGGTATTTCAGCAAGCTGTTCCAGTCGGTGTATGGGCTGGCGCCGCAGCAATACGCAGCGCGCCTTCGATTGGACCAAGCGAGGCGCCTCCTGGTTGAGGGGCGGCTGCCGGTCACCGAGGTGTCCTTGGCATCCGGGTTCGAGAGCCCCTGCAGTTTTGCGCGGGCGTTCCGTGCCCGATACGGCGTCAGTGCCAGCGAATATCGGTTGATGCATGCGCGCTCCATCCACGCCGGGGGGCGGTCGTGAGCCGTTACCGGTATTCCCCTGCGCAGAAGCTGGAAGCGGTACAACGCGTGGTCCGCGATGGGCGCAGCGTGGCGGACGTCGCGCGCGAGATGCGAGTCGGAGAGGGCTCGGTGTTCTTCTGGGTCCGGCGCTACCGCGAGATGGTCGCGAAGGAGGGCGGTCCGCACGGAGGCATCGAGGCCATTCTTCCACGCAGGAGCGAAGCGCACTTCGAAGGCGAGGGTGCGCAACCCTGCGGCAGTCTCGTGGCCTGGCTGCGCCGCGGCATCGCAGCCTGACGGCAGGCGGGCCACGAGCCGCCAAATTCGGCAAAGCATGCCACGGCGTGGCTGCCTAGCATCGGACCGTTAACGATTCCCCAACAAACGGCGCTTCGCCCATCGGGTGGGGCGCACCTGCAACCGCAACGCCGGAGACCTGTGGTGAACGACAACAAGACGATCCATCCAACCCGCCGCAAGGCGCTGACCCTCGCCCTGCTGTTGTGCGCCGCGGGCGGCGTGCAGGCCCAGACGAATACCGCAGGTGCGGTGACCGGCCGCGCGACGTCGGGCGACACCATCACCATCAGCAACCCGGCGACCGGCTTCAGCCGTACGATCACGGTGGGCGCGGATGGC
>JAFLEC010000081.1 GCA_017302095.1 Lysobacterales bacterium
GGAACACCGCACCCATTCGGGGTCGCTGGCGCGGCTGCTGGAAGCGCACCGCAAGGACCCGGCGCTGGACGTCGCGCTGGTGCCGGTCTCGATCTTCGTGGGGCAGGCCCCGAACCGCAGCAGCGGCTGGTTCAGCGTGCTGTTCTCCGAGAACTGGACCCTGGTCGGCCGCTTCCGCCGGCTGATGGCGATCCTGCTCAACGGCCGCGACACCCTCGTGCAGTTCGCGCCCCCGGTCTCGCTGCGCGACATCGTCGCCGAGGGGCTGGAGCCGGAACGCACGGTGCGCAAGCTCTCGCGCGTGCTGCGCACCCACTTCCGCCGGGTCCGCGAGGTGGTGGTCGGGCCCGACCTGTCGACCCGGCGCATGCTGGTCGACAAGGTGCTGGCCACCGATCCGGTCCGCGAGGCGATCGCCGACCAGGCCCGGCGCGACAAGAGCACCCACGACGCCGCCTGGCAGAAGGCGCACGCCTATGCCTACGAGATCGCCGCCGACTATTCGCACCCGGTGGTGCGTTCCGCCAGCTTCCTGCTGAACGGGGTCTGGAACCGGATCTACCGCGGCGTGCTGGTCCACCACCTCGACAAGTTCAAGCAGGCGGCGCCTGGCTACGAGGTGGTTTACGTACCCAGCCATCGCAGCCACATGGATTACCTGTTGCTGAGCTACCTGCTGTACACCCACGGCATCGTCCCGCCGCACATCTTCGCCGGCATCAACCTGAACCTGCCGGTGGTGGGCACGCTGCTGCGCAAGGGCGGCGCGTTCTTCGCCCGCCGCAGCTTCAAGGGCAACGCGCTGTACTCGGCGGTGTTCCGCGAGTACATGGCGCAGCTGGTCGCCGGCGGCTACTCGATCGAATACTTCATCGAGGGCGGACGCTCGCGGACCGGCCGCCTGCTCCCGCCGAAGGCCGGCTCGCTGGCGATGACCGTGCGCGCCTACCTGCGCCAGCCCAGCCGCCCGGTGCTGTTCCAGCCGGTGTACATCGGCTACGAGAAGCTGATGGAAGGCCGCAGCTACCTGGACGAGCTGTCCGGCAAGCCGAAGGAAAAGGAATCGATCTGGCAGCTGCTGCTGGGCATCCCCAAGGTGCTGCGCAGCAACTTCGGCCAGGTGGTGGTGAACTTCGGCGAACCGATCCGGCTCAACGACGTGCTCGACGCGCACGCCGGCTGGGACGGCAAGCCGGTGCCGGAGGACGAGAAGCCGGCCTGGCTGGCCGACACCGTCGACGAGCTGGCGCAAGCGATCCAGGTCAACGTCAACCGCGCCGCCGACGTCAATCCGATCAACCTGCTGGCACTCGCGATGCTGTCCACGCCGCGCCACGCGATGGGCGAAGCCGACCTGCTGGCGCAGATCGCGCTGGCGCAGACCCTGCTGGCGGACGTGCCCTACGCCGAGCACGTCACCGTCACCCCGCACACCCCGCAGCAGATCATCGCCCACGGCGAGGAGATCGGGACCCTGTCGCGCACCCCGCATCCGCTCGGCGACGTGCTGTCGGTCGAGGGCGAGGCGGCGGTGCTGCTCAGCTATTTCCGCAACAACGTGCTGCACCTGTTCACCGCCTCGGCGTGGATCGCGGTGTGCTTCCTCAACAACCGCCGCATGGGCCGCGCCCAGCTGCAGCGGCTGGGGCGCGCGCTGTATCCGTTCCTGCAGGCCGAACTGTTCCTGCCGTGGGACGAGGACGGCTTCGCCGACCGCATCGACCGTACCCTCGAGGTATTCGTGCGCGAAGGCCTGCTGCAGCGGGTCGGCGACGACGACGGCGGCATCTACCAGCGCAATGCGGGGCAGACCGACGAAGTGTTCCGCCTGCGCGCGCACGGGCATGCCCTGCAGCAGGCGTTCGAGCGCTACTACATCGCGATCTCGGTGCTGGTGAAGAACGGCCCCGGCAAGCTCAGCGCCGGCGAGCTCGAAAGCCTCTGCCAGCTGGCGGCGCAACGGCTGGCGCTGCTGTACGCCAACACCGCGCCGGAGTTCTTCGACAAGGGCCTGTTCCGCGGCTTCATCCAGAAGCTGCGCGAACTCAGGCTGGTCTGGGCCGACGGCAACGGCAAGCTGGCCTTCGACGAACGCCTGAACGGCTGGGCCAAGGACGCGCGGGTGGTGCTCGGGCGCGAGTTGCGCCACACCATCGAGAAGATCAGCCCGGACGGCACCCGCACCACCGGCGAACATCCCGCGTTGCCGGCCGAGACGCCTGCAGCGCCGCCGCCCGCGCCGGGCGAAGGCGGCTAGGCGCGCCTGCTAGGCCGGCTCGTCCGGGATCAGGGCATTTTCCAGCCAGGCGATCTGGTCCTTCAGCTGCAACTTGCGCTTCTTCAGCCGCTTGAGCGCCAGTTCGTCGGCCTGGATGTCGGCCGCGAGCCGCGCGATCGCACCGTCGAGATCACGGTGCTCGAGGCGCAGTTCGACCACGCGCCGCGACATGCGCGCGAGTTCGGCGGGATCGACGGGGTGGCCCATGCGCCGAGCATAGCGCGGCGGCCGGCGGGCTGCGGCGGGTAGAATGCGCGACCCATGCACGCCCTCGACCTGCCCCTCGCCGAACCCGTGTCCGTCGCCCAGCGCCGCAAGCGCGAGGCCGACAAGCTGGGCAAGCGCCTGCGCCACCAGGTGGGCAAGGCGATCGCCGACTTCGGCATGATCGAGGACGGCGACAAGGTGATGGTCTGCCTGTCCGGCGGCAAGGACAGCTACACGATGCTGGACGTCCTCCTGCAACTGCAGAAGAAGGCGCCGGTCTCGTTCTCGATCACCGCGGTCAACCTCGACCAGAAGCAGCCGGGCTTCCCCGAGCACGTCCTGCCCGGATACCTGAAGTCGATCGGCGTGGACTTCCACATCATCGAACAGGACACGTACTCCGTGGTCAGCCGGGTGATCCCGGAAGGCAAGACGATGTGCTCGCTGTGCTCGCGGCTGCGCCGCGGCGCGCTGTACACCTACGCGGAAGCGAACGGCTTCACCAAGATCGCGCTGGGCCACCATCGCGACGACCTGGTCAACACCTTCTTCCTCAACCTGTTCTTCCACGCCAAGCTCAGCGGCATGCCGCCCAAGCTGCTCAGCGACGACGGCAAGCACGTGGTGATCCGCCCGCTGGCCTACGTCCGCGAGGACGACATCGAGCAGTACGCCGACGCCAAGGGGTTCCCGATCATCCCCTGCAACCTGTGCGGGTCGCAGGAGAACCTGCAGCGCAAGCAGGTCAAGAAGATGCTGGCGCAGTGGGAGAAGGAATCGCCCGGCCGCATCGAGACGATGTCGCGCGCGCTCGGCGACATCCGCCCGTCGCAGCTGAGCGACCCGAACCTGTTCGACTTCCTGTCGCTCGGCAAGCGCGGCGATGCCGCCCTGCCCGATGCGCATGCATGGCTCGCAGGCGATGCGACGCCCGCCACCGACACTGACGACGCGGCCTGAGCCGCGCCCCTCGATTTCCCTGCAGGATCCTTGATGTTCTTCCGCAACCTGACGCTGTTCCGTTTCCCGACCACGCTCGACCTCGCCGACCTCGAGCAGCACCTGGCCGAATGCGCCTTGAAGCCGGTAGGCCCGCTGGAACTGTCCAGCCGCGGCTTCGTGCCGCCGATGGGCCAGCACGGCGACGCCCTCAGCCACGCCATCGCGCCGAGCACCTGGGTCACCGTCGGCGGTGAGGACAAGCTGCTGCCGGGCGCGGTGGTCAACGACCTGCTGCAGAAGAAATTGGCGGCGATCGAGGACAAGGAAGGCCGCAAGCCGGGTGGGCGCACCCGCAAGCGGCTCAAGGACGAACTGGTGATGGAACTGCTGCCGCGCGCCTTCGTGCGGCCGGTGCGCACCGATGCCCTGCTGGACGCCGGCCTCGGCGTGATCGCCGTCGACACCTCCTCGCGCAAGTCGGCGGAGGCGGTGGTCAGCGAGATCCGCCGCGCGCTGGGCAGCTTCCCGGCGCTGCCGGTGAACGCCGAGGTCGCGCCGCGCGCGATCCTCACCGGTTGGGTCGCCGGCGACCCGCTGCCGGACGGACTGTCGCTGGGCGACGAATGCGAACTGCGCGACCCCGCCGACACCGGCGCGATCGTGAAGGTGCAGCGGATGGAACTGTCGGGCGAGGAAATCGCCAAGCACCTGGAGGCCGGCAAGCAGGTCACCCGCCTGGCGCTGGTGCTGGACGACCACGTCAGCTTCGTGCTCGGCGAGGACCTGGTGGTGCGCAAGTTCAAGCTGCTCGACGGCGCCGTGGACCAGCTGGAGTCGAGCGACCGCGACGACGTCGCCGCCGAACTCGACGCCCGCTTCGCGCTGATGGCCGGCGAGTTCAAGCGCCTGTTCGCGGTGCTGGAAAAGGCGTTCAAGCTCAGCAAGGCGGAGTGACGGCGAACCGGGCGCAGTACCGGATCGAACGGCACTAATATCCCCGCATGCGTTCGCTGTTCCGCCTGCTCTCGACCGACCGCGCGGCCACCGCACCGAAGCCGGCCGTCCAGCGCGACAGCGTCGGCCTGGTGCTCGCCGACGGACGCCGCATCGACGTCCTGCGCGTCCGCGACCCCCGCGCGCGGCGGATCCGGCTGGCGGTCGACGAACGCGGCGCCCGCCTGACCCTGCCGTTGCGCGCCAGCCTGCTCGCGGGCGACCGCTTCCTGCACGAATACCGCGACTGGCTGGCGGCACAACTGGCGACGCACGCCGGCGAGGCCAGCGCCGAACTGGTCCGCGACGCGACCCAATTCCTGCCGCTGCGCGGCGAAGACGTCCCCCTGCGCTGGGCGAGCGGTCGGGCAACGCGACTGGACATCGAAGGCGACGGTGGACTGGCCTTCATCGCACCCGCACGCGCCGGCGATGCCGCCCTGCGTCGGGTCCTGCGGGATTTCTACGAAGCCCAGGGCCGCGCCGACGTCGGACGCTGGCTGCCGGGCTACCTGGCCAGCCTGCCGCGCAGCCCGCGCCGGATCGCGTTCAAACGTACGTCGTCGCTGTGGGGCTCGCTGGCGCCGGATGGCACCCTGTCGCTGGACCTGGCGCTGGTGCTCGCCCGGCCCTCGGCTTTCGAATACGTGCTGGTGCACGAGCTCTGCCACCTGCTGCATGCCGACCACTCGCCCCGCTTCTGGGCCGCGGTCGAAACCCGGTTCCCGGAGTGGCGCGAGGAACGGCGGTACTTCCACGCCGAAGGGCGGCGGCTCAAGGGCAGGCTGCGTGCATTGCTGGCCGGCCCAGGGGCATGATGCCGTTGTCGTCGACAGGACCATCAGGGGGATGTCTGCATGAAGACCGGCTTCGGCATTGCACTCGCATTGGCCGCGTTCGCCTTGGCCTCGGGCTGCCAGAAGGCGCAGGAAAAGGCGCAGGAGACCGCGATGGAAGCCGCCATCGAGCAGGCCACGGGCAACAAGGTGGACATCGAGAAGGACGGCAACGCGGTTTCGATCAAGACGGATGAAGGGGACATCAGGATCGCGTCCGCCGCCGAGGGCGGGACGGTCGCCTTGCCGGACGGCTTCCCGGGCGACCTCCACCTGCCGGCGCAACGTCGGATCGAGAGCGCGATGGACATGGGCGGGATGCAGATGGTGAACATGCAGACCGACATGGCACTCGCGGCGCTGTCGCAGGAAATCGAACAAGCGATGCAGGCACGCGGCTGGAAGCGCGAAATGGCGATGCAGGCGGGCGACGGCAGCACCCTGGTCTACAGCAAGGAAGCGCGGCAGGCGGTGTACCAGCTCGCCAAGTCCGACGGCGGCGGAACCCAGCTCGCCGTACGCACCGGCCAGGAAGGCGGCTGAGCCAGCCGCCGATCCCCACCTCGCCAGGGACGCGTCGGGTGCCGCAACGCACGGAGCACCACAACTGGTCCGATTACCGCCGGCGCGCGCGGCTGTTCTGGTGCGCCTTGCTGCTGGGGCCCGTGATCGTCTTGCTGGTCGCCACCGAGTGGCTGCTGCAACGCCACGGCATGCACGGACTGGCCTGGCCGTTGGCGGCATGGGCGCTGACGGTGCTGGCGACCGGCCTGCATTGGCAGGCGTTCCGTTGCCCGCGCTGCAGCCGTCGCTTCTTTCGCCGTCGCCCGCTGCTGCTCGCGTTGCGGGCCTCGCATTGCCGCCAGTGCATGCTGCCCAAGGACTGACGCCGGCCGGCGCCCGCGTCTAATCCTCGCGCAGGAAATCCCCGATCGCCGCGGCGACCTCCGCGGGTTGCTGCATGTGCAGGTGGTGCCCACCGGGCAGCACGATCATCTCGCCTCGAGGCAGGCAATGCGTGCGCCGGCGGCGCAGGTCATCCGCCAGGTAGGGTTGCGCGGGATCGGCGAAGATCGCCCGCACCGGGCAGTCGATGCCGGCCAGCAGCGACTCCACCTGCGGCTCGGTCATCCGCACCAGGGTCGGCAGGGTGAGCCGCTGGTCGCTGCTCCATTCGTAGCCGCCGTCGACCGCGCGCAGCCCGCGCGCCACCAGCAGGCGCACCTCGGCCTCGCCGAGTCCGCTGCCCGGCACCCGGCTGGCGAACTGGCGCGCACGCACCGCGCTGTCGATGTCGGGGAACACCCGCAGCCGCTTGTCGCGCAGCGCGCGCTGCGCGGCGAGGGCCTCGCGCAGCCGCGGCACCGTCTGCTCCACGGTTTCGGCAAGCGTCCCGATCGCCTCGATCGCCAGCAGGCGGGTCACCCGCCCGGGGCAGGCCGCCGCCAGCAGGCTGCCGATCGCCCCGCCCATCGAATGCCCGAGCACCGCGAAACGCTGCCAGCCGAGCGCATCGGCGACATCCAGCAGGTTGGCCAGCGCGCCGGCGAAGGAATAGTCGGCGCCCGGTGGCAGGTGGGCGCTGCGGCCATGCCCGGGCATGTCGATCGCGACCAGCTCGATGCCGGGCAGGTGCGGCGCCAGCGGCAGGAAGCTCGCGGCGTTGTCCAGCCAGCCGTGCAGCGCCAGCACTTTCGGCGATCCCGCATCGCCCGCATGCAGGCCGGCGATGCGGCCCAGCGGGGTGTCGATCGCGATCTCGCGCATCACGCCCAGCCGGCGTCCTGCCGGGCGAGCGCGGCGAGGGCATCGGCGTGCGCGGGTTCGGCGTTCAGGCAGGGGATGTAGCGCAGCGCCTCGCCGCCCGCACCGCGGAAGGCGACCGCGTTCTCGACCGCAATCTCCTCCAGCGTCTCCAGGCAATCCACCGCGAAGCCGGGGCAGGCGACATCGACCCGGCGCACGCCGTCGCGGGCCAGCGCCTCCAGGGTGGGCTGAGTGTAGGGCTCCAGCCAGCGCTCGCGCCCGAAACGCGACTGAAAGGTCAGCAGGATCTCCGCGCGCGGGATGCCAAGCGCCTCCGCGATCGCGCGCGTGCTGGCCTCGCACTGGTCGGCGTAGGGGTCGCCGCCATCCACCAGCCGCCGCGGGATGCCGTGGAAAGACAGCAGCAGGCGCTCGCCGCGGCCTTCGGCATCCCAGTGCGCGCGGATCGAGGCCGCCACCGCCGCCGCCCACGCCGGGTCGCGGTGGTAGTCGTGCAGCAGGCTCGCGTGCAGGCCGCCCACATGCGCCGCCACCGCATCCGCAACGCTGGCGGTGGTGGTGGTGGAGTACTGCGGATACAGCGGCAATACCCGGACCTCGCGGATCCCCTCGGCGCGCAATCCATCGAACACCGCCTGCACCGACGGCTGGCCGTAGCGCATCGCATGCGCCACCCGCCACCCCGGCAGGCGCTGCGCCACCGCCTCGGCCAACGCGGCGGTATGCACCGCCAGCGGCGAGCCGCCCGGCATCCAGACCTGTGCGTACTTGCGCGCGACCTTCGGGCTGCGCAGCGGCAGGATCACGAAGTGCAGCAACGGGCACCACAGCCAGCGCGTCAGCTGTACCACCCGATGGTCGTGCAGGAATTGCGCCAGGTAGCGGCGCACCGCCGACGGGGTCGGGGCGTCTGGGGTGCCGAGGTTGACCAGGACCAGGGCGGGGCGGGCTTCGTCTTCGCGCATCGGCATAGGATCGCATGCGCCCCGCGGGCGCCGGCTAATGGACGATTCATCGCGCGACGGCGACGATGCGGCTTCCCCCTTCGCGAGTGCCGCCCGATGACCATCGCCCCCCGCCGCCTGTCCCTGGCCCTGGCCGCGCTGCTGGCCGCGAACGGCGCCGTCGCCGGCGAACGCGAGGACGTGCGGGCCGGCGATGCCGTGCGCGTGGTCGAGCAGATGCAGGCGATCCCGGAGTCGGCGATCCCGGACCGCCTGCTCGACGATGCGCGTGCGATCGTGGTCGTGCCCGACACCATCAAGGCCGGCTTCATGCTGGGCGGCCGGCGCGGACTCGGGCTGATGGCGGTGAAGGCCGCCGACGGCACCTGGTCCAACCCGGTGTTCGTGAAACTGGCGGGTGCCAGCTTCGGGCTGCAGGCCGGCGTGCAATCGGCGGACGTGGTGCTGGTGTTCCGCAACGACCGCAGCCTGGAGTCGCTGGCCAACGGCAAGATCACCCTCGGCGCGGATGCCGGCATCGCCGCCGGGCCGGTCGGACGCAATGCCGCCGCCGCCACCGACGGCGAACTCAAGGCCGAGATCTGGTCGTGGTCGCGGGCCCGTGGCCTGTTCGCCGGCATCGCCCTGGACGGCGCGGTGCTGAGCATCGACAACGGCGCCAACCGCAGCAGCTACGGCCGCGACGTCACCCCGCGGATGGTCTTCGAAGGCC
>JAFLEC010000082.1 GCA_017302095.1 Lysobacterales bacterium
GGCGGCGTGCCGGCCGGCGCGGCGACGGGCAGCGCCAGCGCCGCCACCAGCAAGGCGAAAAACCAGCGAGGAGCCGAGGTCATGCCGTATTCCAGTCGGTCGCGGGGCGCTCGCCGGCGATCATCGCATCGAAGTCCTGTCGCTGGCGGACCACCGCGTAGCGGCCACCGTCGACCATGACCTCGGCCGGCAACGGGCGGGAGTTGTAGGTCGATCCCATCGATGCCCCGTAGGCGCCCGCCCCGAGGATGGCGACGAGGTCGCCGGCCTCGCAACGCGACAAGGCGCGGTCGATGGCGAAGGTGTCGCCGGTCTCGCAGACCGGGCCGACCACGTCGTAGGCGAGCCGTTCGCGGCCGGTGTCGACCAGCGGGACGATGTCGTGCCAGGCGTCGTACAGGCTCGGCCGCAGGAGGTCGTTCATCGCCGCGTCCAGCACCAGGAACCGCCGCGACGCCCCTTCCTTCACCAGCAGCACGCGCGACAGCAGCACCCCGGCCTCCGCCACCAGCCAGCGCCCGGGCTCCACCAGCAGCCGGCCATCGAAGCCCGCCAGTGCCTCGCGGATCGCACCCACGTAATCGGCAGCGTCCGGCGCCTGCTCGCCTTCGCGATAACGCACGCCCAGCCCGCCGCCGACGTCGATGCAGGCCAGCCGATGACCGGCTGCCGCGAGGTCGCGCCACGCCCCGGCCATCCGCGCCAGGGCCTCGCGCACCGGCGCCAGGTCCAGCAGTTGCGAACCGATGTGCATGTGCAACCCATCCAGGCGCACGTCCGGCCAGGTGGCGCCGGCATCGAACCAGGCATGCGCCTCGGCGATCGACACGCCGAACTTGTTCTCCGCCTTGCCGGTCGAGATCTTGGCATGGGTGCGCGCATCGACGTCCGGGTTGATTCGCACCGAGGCATGCGCGACCGCGCCGAGCGCACTGGCCCGCGCCTGCAGCAAGTCGAGCTCGGGCCGCGACTCGAGGTTGAAGCGCGCGATCCCCGCCTGCAGCGCTTCGTCGATCTCGCCCGCGGTCTTTCCGACGCCCGAGAACACGATCCGGTCCGCCGGGATGCCGGCGGCCATGGCCCGGCGCAACTCGCCACCGGAGACGATGTCGGCACCGATGCCCTCACCCGCCAGCAACGCCAGCAGCGCGCGGTTGCCGTTGGCCTTGACCGCATAGCAGATGCCCGCATCCAGCCCGGCGAGCGCCGACTGCATGGCGCGCGCCCTCGCCAGGATCGCGGGCACCGAGTACACGTACAACGGCGTGCCCTCGCGTTGCGCCAGCGTCGCCAGGTCGACGCCAGCGAGGGTCCGCATGTCGTGCGCATCAACGTGCATCTGTCGTACCCGAAAAAAATGGCGGTCCGACCTCCGGACCGCCCCAGGGGAAATCATCCGGGCCATCGCCGACCCGGTGCGTGCATCGGCGTCAGAAGTTCCAGGTCATCACCAACTGCGCGTAGCGCGGCGACTGCCAGCGGGTGCCGGTATTCCAGGTCGGGCGCACCTGGCCGGGCTGGGCCTCGTAGCGCTGGCTGACGTTGATCACGCGCTGCTGGTCCAGCAGGTTGAAGACGGAGAGGCGCAACTTCAGGTCGACGTCGGGGACAGGCAGCGTCCAGGTGACGTTTGCGCCGAGGTTGTAGGTCCACGGGAGACGCCCGCCCCAACCGCGGCCGGCGTACTCGTACACGCGGTTGGCAACCGGCACCGTCGAGCAATTCGGCAGGCCCGCAGGCGGGATGCAATGCCAGAACGAGCCGCCACCGGAACCGATGGAGGTCACGCTGCCCGCAGCCAGCGAGTCGTTCGGCCAGGTCACGCCGAATGCATTGATCGGACCGCCGGACTGGGCGACGAGCGTCGCGCCGAAGGACCACATGTCATTGAGCTCGTAGCTGCCCCGCAGCTTGATCTGGTGGGTGCGATCGTTGAAGAGCGGACCGTAGTCCTGGTTGTTGGCGGGGTGGTCCCAATGCTGGACCATGCCGGTATCGCCGTAGTTGGTGTCCGAGTTCACCGGGCCCTCATGGTTGCCCTCGGACCGCGACCACAGGTAGGAGGCGTTGAAGGCCCACTTGCCGTCCCAGGCGCGGTCGACCTGGAACTCCACGGCCGTGTAGGTCCGCTTCGGCGCGGAGTAACCTACGATCTGGTTGGTCGTCGAGGTCATGTAGCCTTCCTTCGACGTGTCGATGGTGACCCAGCCGTCCTGCGCGCAACCCAATGCTGTCGTGCCCCACAAGGTGAGCTTGTCGCCAGGGTTTGCGATCGGGAACAGGGTGCCGTGGCGAACGCCGCACAGTGCGTTGATGCGGACGTCGTCCATCGCATTCGGCATGCGCCGGTAAGTGGCATTCACGCCCCACGACCACGCCTGGTCGATCATGGTCTGGAAACCGAGGATCGCCTCGTCCTGGTACACGGCATCGAGGTCGCGGTCGACGCTCTGGCGGAGGTCGCGCACGCTGAGGTTGAACTGGTCGTCGACCGGGCCGATTTGCGCGCCGACGATGGGTTCCATGTACGGTGCGCCGGTCACCGGGTTGGTCGCCGCGCGCCAACCGTCGAGCACGTAGAACGTGCGCTCGTCGAGCAATCCACCGGCGAAGTTGTAGCTGACGATGCTGGGGACCGGCTGGTAGTAACGCCCGAGGTTTCCGAACAGCTTGGTGGTGCCGTCGCCCTTCACGTCCCAGGAGAATCCGAGGCGCGGCGACACCAGCTTGTCCAACTCGATGAACGTCCCGCCCGCCGCCGTCTTGTTGAGGAAGTTGTCGACGCGCAGGCCGACGTTCAGCAGCAGGCTCGGGGTCACGTTCCAGACGTCCTCGAGGTACCACGCGCTCGCTTCGATGTCGAACACGCCGCCGTCGGCGCGTTCGCGCGCCATCAGGAACGCATTCACGCCGATCGGCAAGGGCGTGCCGTTGTCCAGCACCTGGGTCGGGCTGGTGCGACCGTAGGCCGTGTATTGCTTGCCGCTGCCCGGATAGAAGGTGACCCGGTCCGTGGTCATCAGCTCGTGGTCCCAGCCGAAGCGCAGCAGGTGGTCGCCGAGCGTCCACTCGAAGTCGAGGCGCTTGGCCTTGCGCTCGTCCTCGTGGCTCACGACGTTCGACCCCGGGTGGCAACCCAGCACCGGGCTGCCCATGGCGCGATAGACCGATCCGTAAGAGGCATTGTTGTAGGTGACCCAATCGCAGAGTCCGTCGGCCGGAGACCGGGTGAACGCGCTCGATCGGTTGATGCCGTACATCGCGCGTGCGGTGAAGTTCTCGCCGAAGTGGCCGGTATAGGTGATCGAACCGCTCTTGCCGCCGCCGGATGACGTCGACTCGCTCGGCGCTGCGCTTCCCACCGTCTCGGTGTCGAAGTTGTAGGCATAGACCTTGGTCAGCGAGTCGCCTGCGTCGGAGAACGCCAGCAGCTCCAGCAGGTGGTCGTCGTTGATCTGCCAGTCGAGCTTGCCGCCCCAGAAGCCGTTGCTCGAGTCGCGCACGCTCAGGCTGCTGCCGGACGCATTGGTGAAGCGCGACGGGTTCTCGCGCCACTCGTACATCGCGAACAGGAACAGCTTGTCCTTCACCAGCGGACCGGAACCCCAGACATTGGCCTTGTTGAAGCTCTGTCGATCCTGGCTGCTGCGGACGTTCACGGACCCGTCCGAGTAGTAATGGTCGTCTGCCTCCGCACGCCATGCGGAAGGCTCGAACGTGGTCTGGATGCCGCCCTTGAATTCGTTGCTGCCGCGGCGCGTCACGGCATTGATCACGCCACCCGTGCTGCGGCCGAACTCGACCGAATAGCCGCCGGTCTTGACCTGGAACTCGTCGTAGAAGGCGAACGGCGCGGTCGAGAACCCCTGGCGCCGATAGAAGTCGGTGACGTTGAGACCGTTGACGAAGATCGAGTTCTCCGCCACCGACGAACCGCCGAACGAGATGCCGCCGAAAGACGAATTGCCGCCGATCACGCCCGGCGCCAGCAACGCGACCGAGCCCAGGTTCTGGTCCACAGGCAGGCGTGCGAGCTCCTCGCGGGTCACGTTGGTGGCGGTCTCGGTCGAATAGACGTCGACCCGGTTGATCACCGCCGAGCCGACCACCTCGACCGCCGCGAGGTTGGTCACGCTGCCGTCGCCGCCGAGATTGACGTTGGTGGTGCCGCCCAGCGAGACCACGACCGCATGCGCGCGGCCCACGTCCTGCCCGCTGCGCCGCACCTGCAAGCGGTAGTCACCGACCGGCAGCTGGCTGAGTCGGTATCCGCCATCGCCACCCGCGGTGACGGTCCGCGTGGCGCCAGTCGCGACATTGGTGACCACGATCTCGTCGCCGCTGGTGGCCCGCCCCGCGACCGCGCCGGTAGCACTCTGCGCAAGCGCCGGCGCGATGGCCAAGGTGGACAGGCAGAGGCCCGTCGCGAACGCGAGGGCGGTTTTGCGCAGGTGTCGACGACTCATGGGTTCACTCCGGGCGATGCACGACGGAAGGGCCGCCGACGGAGGCCGACGGCGAGGCTGAAGGGCGGGAAGCAGATGAGGCCGCCTGGTCGAACCAGGACGGATGCAGGCGCGACGACTGGAGATTCAGCGCGGAGGGGCGATGGCGAGTACGCGGGCGCCGCACGCCGACCCAACCGGCCAGGATGCGGATGACCCCGTAGGCGCGCGGCATGGTTTCCAACAGGACGTCCCCCAGACGATCTGCATTTCCAGGCCTGTGTATCACGCGGCCACGAGGTGGTCAATAATTTATTCTTGTCGTATAACTCATTGGCATCACGTATTCATTGACAGCCTGAATACCCGGGCCGACGGCGTCATGGCAAGCTGGGACATGGGGAGGAACATGCGCACTCAACGAAGCGGTCCACGTCCATTCGGCAGGGCCGGCTGGCTGGCCCTTGCCCTGGCGATCGCCCTCGCAGGTCCGACCGCGACAGCCCGCGACCTGCCCGCCGGCAGCGCCTGGCAGGTCCCTGCCAGCGGCGTCATCGGCGTGCAAGAGGCGTACCTCGACGCCGCGTTCTGGGTGGCCCGCACCACCGATGCGGAAGCGGTCCTCATGGATCGTGCGGCGATCGACGCGCGCAACGCACGCCTGCTGCGGGAGGACGCGTCGATGCACGACCTCGCCGCGCTGCCGTCGACGTTGGCGCGCACCCAGGTCGCCGGCTGGATCGAAGACCTCGCATCCCCACCGGCCAGGCCGCTGTGGGACGAGGCCGGAAAACCCGTCCCCAAGGCGGCGCTGGAGGCCATCGTCGGCAACCGTGCGTTGGCTGCGATCCCGGCGCAACAAGTGGCGCGCTACGGGATGGCGGTGCGACGCGCGGCACTGCGCGCCTTCCCGACCGAGTTGCGGGTGTTCAGCAACCCGGACGACACCGACATCGACCGCTTCCAGGAAAGCGCACTGTTCCCGGGCGATCCGGTCGTGATCGTCCATGCGAGTGCCGATGGCCGCTGGCGGTTCGTGGTCAGCCCGCGCTACGCCGCATGGGTGGAAGCCGATGCGGTCGCCGAGGGCGAACGCGCGACGGTGCTGGCGTACGCCGCGCGGACGCCCTACCGGGTGGTCACCAGTGCCAAGCCGCGCACCGTGTTCACCCGCGAGGAACCGCGCGTATCCGAACTGCAGCTCGACATGGGCGCCCGCATCCCGCTGGCGAACGCCGCGCCCGACGCGCCGGTCAACGGCCAGCACCCGTACGCGGCATGGATCCTGGACCTGCCTGTGCGCGATCCCGATGGGCGGCTGGGCTTCGCGCCGGCACTGATGCCGCGCATCGCCGATACCGCGGGCGATTACCTGCCGCTGACCCGCGCCAACCTGCTGCGGCAGGCGTTCAAGTTCCTCGGGGAGCGCTACGGCTGGGGCCACGCCTACAACGGCCGCGACTGCAGCGGCTTCGTGTCCGAGGTCTACCGCAGCATGGGCGTGCAGCTGCCGCGCAACACCAGCGACCAGGCGGTCAGCCCGGTGTTCGCGCGCACCCGCTTCGACCAGTCCTCCACCCGCGCAGAGCGGATGGCGGCGGTCGCGGCGCTCGACGTCGGCGACCTGATCTACATCCCCGGGCACGTGATGATGTTCGCCGGCCGCATCGACGGCCAGCCCTACGTCATCCACGACACCAACGGCGGCACCATCCTCGGCGCCGACGGCGAACCGCGATCGCTGCGCCTCAACGGGGTCTCGCTCACGCCGCTGCTGCCGTTGCGCTTCGGCAAGGACCACGACTACGTGGACCGCATCACCAACATCGTCCGGGTCGCGAAGGCCCAATGAAGGCGCGCCAATGAAGATCAGCGACATCCGCTTCGGCATGCTGCGCGTGCCGCTCAAGACGCCGTTCAAGACTGCCCTGCGCACCGTGGAACAGGTGGAAGACGTCGTGGTGATGGTGCATACCGACAGCGGCCACGTCGGCTACGGCAGCGCCCCCGCGACCGCGGTGATCACCGGCGACACCCACGGGTCGATCGTGGAGGCGGTGCGCCATTACATCGCGCCGCGGCTGGTCGGCCTGGAGATCGCCAACCTCAACCGGATCACCCACCTCATCCAGGGGGCGATGGAGAAGAACACCAGCGCCAAGGCGGCGGTGGAGATCGCGGTGCACGACCTCTGGGGCCAGCTCTACGGCGCCCCGTTGTACAAGCTGCTGGGTGGCGGCGACCCGGTGATCACCACCGACATCACGATCAGCGTGGACTACATCGACAAGATGGTCGCGGACTCGCTGGCGGCGGTGGAGCGCGGCTTCGAGTCGCTGAAGATCAAGGTCGGCAAGGACATCGGCCTGGACATCGAACGCACCAAGGCGATCCACGCGGCGGTCGAGGGCCGCGCACTCCTCCGCCTTGACGCCAACCAGGGCTGGACCGCCAAGCAGGCGGTGTTCGCGCTGCAGACGCTGGAGGACGCGGGGGTCAAGCTCGAACTCGTCGAACAACCGGTGAAGGCGCACGACCTCGCCGGCCTGCGCTACGTCACCGAGCGCGTGCACACACCGGTGATGGCCGACGAGAGCGTCTTCGGCCCGCGCGAGGTGATCGAGCTCATCCGCATGCGCGCCGCGGACATCGTCAACATCAAGCTCATGAAGACCGGCGGGATCTCCAATGCGGTGCGCCTCGCCGACATCTGCGGCATGTACGGCGTCGACTGCATGATCGGCTGCATGCTGGAATCCAGCATCGGCGTGGCCGCCGCGGTGCACCTGGCCGTCGCCAAGTCCGACGTGATCAGCAAGGTCGACCTCGACGGACCTTCGCTGTGCCGCTACGACCCGGTCGCCGGCGGCGTGCTGTTCAACGAATCGGAGATCACGATCACCGATGCCCCCGGACTAGGCATCCGCACCATCGACGGGCTCGCGCCCGCCGCCGACCTGGCCGCCTGAGGCAGCCGCGATGACGGCGCTGGTGAGGATCCGCTCCGAGCGCGACCGGATGTCGGCGATCGAACGGCGCATCGCCGACTACATCCTCGAGAATGCGCAACTGCTGCGCGACTACTCGTCGCAGCAACTGGCCAACGCGCTGGGCATCAGCCAGTCCAGCGTGGTGAAGTTCTGCCAGAAGCTCGGCTTCAAGGGCTACCCGGACCTCAAGCTGTCGATCAACGAAGCGGTGGTCCGCGCCGACAGCGCGCCTGCAGCCGCGGGCGATGCGCAAGCCGCGGAAGCGCCTGCCTTGCGCTACGGCCTGTGGGCGCGCAAGTCCGAGGCCGAGGAAGCGACCCGGCTGATCAATCCCGCCGACGTGCTGGATGCGGTGGCGCGCGCGCTCGGGACTGCGGGGACGGTCTACGCATTCGGGGCCGGCGACGATGCCCTGCCCGCCCGCGGCTTCGCGCAGCAGTTGGGCTTGCTCGGCCTGCGCGCGCTGGATGAAGCCGACCCTGCGCACATGGCGGGACGCCTCGGCGCGGCCACCCCCGGGGACGTGCTGCTGTTGTTTTCCGAACACGGCATCCAGCCCGCGCTCGGCCAGCTGCAGCGGCAGTTCCGCGCGCGCGGCGGCGGCCCCATCGTCACCGTGACCCGGCACAGCGCCAATCCCCTGCGCGCCCATGCCGACCATGCACTGCTGGTATCGGCGCACGACGACCGCCCCTACGTCGCCCCGTTGTTGTATCGCGCGGCGCTGCAGCACCTGCTCGACCGCCTCTACATCCGCCTGTGCGAAGCCGACGCGGCGCGCCGCGATCGCCTGCAGGACGCGCTGGAACGGATCGCCTCGTTGCACGCGACATGACGGACAGGGCGAGCGCGCCGCAATCAGGCGCGTTTCCCCTACGATGCCAGCCTTCGTTCCCCGGACCCCACGCATGAGCATTCGCCGGACCGCCCCCTTGCTGCTGTCGCTGGCCCTGGCGACCGCCTGCGCCCATCGCCCGCCCGCTGCCGCCGAGGCCACCCACTGGGCCAATGCCGACCAGCTGGTGCTGGTCACCACGCCCGACTGGGACGCCACCACCGGCGAACTGCGCCGGTACGAGCGCGCGGGCGACGGCTGGCGCCAGGTCGGCGATGCCGCGCCGATCACCGTCGGTCGCACC
>JAFLEC010000083.1 GCA_017302095.1 Lysobacterales bacterium
CGATCGACGCCGCGGCCGAACCCACCGCTCCCGTGGCACCCGCGGCGCGCGTGCACCGCAGGCCGCGCGCAGGCTAGATCGTCAGCCCTGGAACACCGGGGCCAGCAGGCGGAACGTGCCGGCATCCGCATCCAGCTCGACCTCGCCGCCCACCGGCACGATGAACTGCTCGCGGATGTGCCCGATCATCGCCCCGCGGTAGGCGGGGATGCCGAGCGGGCGCACGTGGTCGTCGAGGATCTGCTCGAGGGTGAGCGAGCCGTAGCCGTCGCCCGGCTTGCAGTCGGTGCATTCGCCGAACACCAGCCCGGCGATCCGGTCCAGCGCGCCCATCAGCTTGAGCGTGCTGAACATGCGGTCGATGCGGTACGGTGCCTCGCCCACGTCCTCCAGGAACAGGATCTTGCCGGTGAAATCCGGCAGGTAGGGCGAGCCCGCCAATGCGGTCAGCACGGTCAGGTTGCCGCCCACCAGTTGCCCGCGCGCCTTGCCGCCGCGGATGGCGATGGTGCGGTTCTGCCGCGGCACCAGTTCATCGCCCTGCTCCGGCCTGTTGCGATATTCGACCAGCTCGCGATCCAGCAGCACGCGCTGGAACTGGTCGACGTTGAAGCGGTTCCAGCTGCCGCTGCCGATGGGACCGTGGAACGTGACCAGCCCGGTCTGCGCCTGGATCGCACAATGCAATGCGGTGATGTCGGAGTAGCCCAGCAGCACCTTCGGGTTGCGCCGGATCGCGGCGTAATCCAGCAGCGGCAGCAGCCGCGCGGCGCCGGAGCCGCCGCGGGTGCAGACGATCGCCTTGACCGCCTTGTCCGCGAACATCGCGTTGAGGTCGCCGGCGCGGTCGGCATCGCTGCCGGCCAGGTGGCCGCGACGGTCGCCGTAATGCGCGCCCGTCTTCACCACGAAGCCAAGCGCCTCCATCGCCTCGCGCGCCAGCTGCAGGCTGAAACTGTCCTCGAACGCCGACGATGGACTGACCAATCCGACCGTATCGCCCTCGGCCAGCGGCACCGGGAGCAGTCGCCCCGGGCCGGGCGACCTGGCCTGGGTGGAGGCCGCCAGCGACCAGAGGGTGGCGGCGAGTGCGGTGCCGCCCAGGAAATGCCGTCGGTTCATCGGATCGCCATGCGCCAAGGTCGCCCGCAGCCTAGCAACGGGATCCGCATCGCGTCGAGTTCATTACCTCGCCATCACCCGCGCCGGCTTACAACGCGCACTCCCCCACGACCCTGCAAGGAACGCACATGGGCACCACCCGCGAACTGACCGACCGATTCTGGTCGACGCTGGCCAAGGAACGCACCGCCATGCTCGGCTGCACCGGCGTCTATCCGCGCCCGATGACCGCGATCGTGGAAGACGGGCCGGGACCGATCTGGTTCTTCACGGCGCGCGGCAACGACCTCGCGGACGCAGCAAGCCGGCGAACACGGCAAGGCCTGCTGGTGTTCATCTCGAAGGACCACGAATTCTTCGCCACGGTCGGCGGGCAACTGCGCCAGGACAATGACCCGGCGGTGATCGACCGCCTGTGGAACCCCTTCATCGCCGCCTGGTACACCGGCACGGACGACCCGAAGTTGCGCCTGCTGCGCTTCGATGCCGGTATCGGTGAGCTCTGGCAGAACAGTTCCAGCCTTCTTGCCGGGATCAAGCTGCTGCTCGGGGCCGACCCCAAGCGCGAGTTCCGGGACGACGTCGCCAAGGTTCGGCTCGGCAAGGGCTGACGCAAGCTGGATCTGCCGCAAACCCTGGTGGGCGGACGCGCGGCTCCCTGCTTGGTTTTCATGCGCTCCTGCAATGGGCGTCGAGGTAGTCCAGCACGCGACTCATTGCGCCATCCATCGCGGCGCGATAGGCGCGATACGCCTCGTTCTCGCTGCCGAGCCAATTCGACGACGCCGGTTGCGACCTGACCAGCCACGCTGGTGCCTGATCGATCCGCACCTGGTAGACGGCAACGGGCACCTTGGTCGGGCCCGACTGGGAGAGATACAGGTGCAGCACGCGGATATCCACTGCAGCGCCGCCCGCCTCCGAAAGTCCTGCGGCGCCCAGCTGTGTTCGCAACACCTGGATCACATCGGGGAAATCGAAGGCGTGGATGCCGAGACCACCGGCGTTTACGCGGGATGAACGAGCGTCTTCAAGCCGACCGATACGATATGCACACGCGACTTTCCTGTCTTGCGCCAGCGACGCGCTCAGTCTGGCCGTGTCCATCCGTACATGGTGGACAGTGGTGGTGCAGCCAGCGAGCAACAGGATCGACCATGAAACGAGCGGCGCTGCGGCGCACCGCATCACGGTCCCGCCGGCGGCGTGGCCACCGGCGCTTCAGGCACCGCATCCACCGGTTTGTCCGTCGAACCGTACGTCGAAGCCACGATCGGATGGTAGCCCTTGATCATCGGCCATCCCTTGCCAACTCTCACCCAAGCCCAATCGGGCGCCTGGCGCAACGACCTGCCCGGGAAGCCGACGTCGTTCACCCTCACGAACTCCTTGTCGCCGATCTTGGCTTGCCAAGTCGCCCTGCCCTCGTTCGAAAAATCGAAGGCCAGCATGTCGCCCAGCTGCACGACTGCCTCGTCGACCAAGGCCGTAAGCCGATCGCTTCCCAATTCGGCCCACTTCCTATCGCGCTCGCCACGCGCACCGGAATGCATGGGGAAGGAATAGCTGTACGATCGCGCGAACTTCACGGCGACCTTGACCTTCCCATTGGGCTTCGTTTGGCGTTCGATCAAGTTGGCCTGCAGGTAGACCGTAAGCGCTCCGAAGTCGTAGTCCATCGCCCAACGCGGGATGAGGATGAGCACCTCGGCGGGCACCGGTCGACCGCCCGCGACCTCGGGCGTGGAGTCCGGCGCATTGCTGACGCGCAGCCGGGGATCCGGGGAGAGTCCCGGTGAAGCGAGGCGGTCGCGCAAGGCGGATTCAACGCGTTGGTTGAAATCGTACTCGGCCAGCAGATTGCGGACCGGCACGATGCGGGCCTCGGCATTCTTCGCCTGCTGGTCCTGGATCGCCGTGCCGACCAACGCACCAATCAGGCCGAATTGCATGCCGACCTGGCTCGCCGTTGCCGGCACTTCGACTCCGACTTCGTTCTGCGATAGCACCAGCTCCACGTCCAATTGCGGCGACACCGGGGAAGGCGGTGCCACCGGCTTCCTAGCTGAGGCGGCGAAGCAACTCGCCAGCAAGGCAACAGCGAACAACCCGCGAAGCCGCATCACGTCTACTCCCGAAAACGAGGCGCGATCCTAAGCGCTGTCGCGGTCCACGCCAACCTTGCTCGCCGCGATATCGGCGCACCCCCTTCCGGATATTGATTTGAATCACGGATCTGACGAAGTCGTGTGGAATATTCACCCATCCTTCCGACCCATCGGGCTGGACTCGGAGGATCACCCATTGGGAGCCACCATGACTTTGCAATTCGACCTCGCCAACGTGAAGTGCGGGGGCTGCGCGAACAGCATCCGCAAGGCCATCGAGGCCGTCGACGGCGCCAGGGTGCTCATCCTGGATCCCGCCAGCGGGCACCTGGAAGTGGAGGCGGACGACGGCCTGCGCGGCACGATCGCCGAGCGCCTGCGCAAGCTGGGCTATCCGGAACAGGGCAGCGTCGAAGGCATCGCGGCGATGGCCGCCAGCGCGAAGTCGTTCGTCAGCTGCGCCGTCGGCCGTTTCGGCGACGACGCCTGACCCATTGGTTCAGCCGGCGCAGGCGTCGACCGGCGACCGCGCTTCGCGGACCGGATCCTGCGGTGCCGCGCGCGCGCGCCGCTCTGCCGCGCGGTAGGCGCTCGGGGTCATGCCGGTCGCGGCCTTGAAGGCGCGGTTGAAGGGACCCAGCGAGGCGAAACCCGCATCGCCGCTGATCGCCAGGATGCTTGCGGTGCAGGCCGGGTCTGCCAGCAGTCGCCGGGCATGCGCGACGCGGTGGCGATTGAGCCACTGGTTGAAGTTGGCCTCGCCGAGGGAGTGGCCGATGACCCTGCTGACGCGATGCTCGGGCACGCACAGCCGCGCCGCGAGCTCGGCGACCTTGAGCTCGGGTTCGCGATAGACGTGCAACACCTCCAGCTGCCGGCGCAGTTCCGCGACGAGGGGGGCATCGGCATCGCTGGCGTGCAACGGCGCGGACCTGGCCAGCGCAGGTGGGAGCGGATGCCGCGCACGATGCAGCAGGACGACATGGGCGAAGCCAAGCATGGTCATCGCCCACGCCCCGATGGCGATCCCATGGACCGCGTCCGCAGCCGGCCACGCAGGCGCCAGAGCGCCAAGCACCGTGGTCGACAGCACGCAGGCGGCGAACAACCCCGCGAAGGCCAATCGCAGGCGACGCTCTGCAGGCGGCTGGCGGCGTTCTCTGCCCCGCAGCGGCTCCAGCAGGGTCAGGCCGAGCAGGATCGAACTGGACAGGGTCAGCACGCCGTCCATGCCCAACGCCAACGGCGATGGCAACGGCGTGGCCGCCAGGCCGGCAAGCCGGTGCGACGCGATCAACAGCGCCACGCCGGCCGCGACCAGGACATGCACGCTGCGGACCGCATCTTCGCCGCGGAACAGCGCGCGCGACACCAGCCAGAATCCATTGCAGGTGGCGGAGCCGCCGATGGCGACCGCCCAGCGCACCCATGCCGGTGCGTCCGCGGTCCACGGCCCCATCAGCGACAGCGCCATGGAACCGCTGACCACCGCCAGCAAGACATCGGCATCGCGCTTGGCCGGGCGCCACAGCAGCACCAACAACGAGGCGAATGCCACCGCCACCGCCAGCCCCGTGATTGCGGCCTGCCACCCGTGCATCGCCCACCTCCGTCTTCCGGAGGTGCAGGCTCGCGCGCCCGCCATCGCGGGACAAGCGCCATCGGTCACGGTTGAACGTCGGTTGAACGCCGGATCGCCCAACGGCCATCCGGCTGGCCGATTCGCGAATCGGCGAGACCCGCCATCCGCGGCCACGCAGGGTCATGCCTCCTTCCAACGAGCCGCCCCATGCTGCAGACCGCCCGCCCACGCGATCCGTCCCGCCTCCTCCATCTCGGCGCCCGCGCCTGGTTCCTCGCCGCCATGCTGGGACAAGGCGCCTTCATCGTCTTCATCCTCTGGTTCTTCGGCGGCCACCTGGCCAGCGGCGACCTCGCCGGCCTGAATGCCAAGCCGCATGTGACCGGTTACGTGCCCGGCGATCTCGCCGGCAACGTCCAGTTCGTCGGGCATGCACTCGCCGGCGCGCTGGTGACGCTGTCCGGGGCATGGCAACTGGTGCCGGCCCTGCGCCGCCGCTGGCCACGGGTGCACCGCTGGAACGGTCGCGTGTTCCTTGCGATCGCGGTCCTGGCGACGCTCTCGGGCTTCTCGCTCACCTGGCTGCGCGGGTCGCAGCTGGGGATCGGCAGCACCCTCTCGATCAGCCTCAACGGCCTGCTGATCCTCGGTTTCGCCTGGGCCGCCTGGCACAGCGCGAGACGACGGGACTTCGGTGCGCACCGGCGTCACGCGTTGCGCGCCTGGCTGCTGGTCAACGGGGTGTGGTTCCTGCGCATCGGGATCATGCTCGCGGGGCTGCTGTTGGCGCCCCTGGGGATCAAGATCGACTACACCGGCGCGGTGTTCGTCGGCGTCAGTTTCGCCAGTTGGCTGTTGCCGTTGGCCATCCTGGAGCTGTACCTGAGGGCCGAGCGCGCGGCGCCGGTCGCGCGACGCGCAGTCGGGGCGCTACTGGTCGCGATGGCGGTACTGACCCTAGCCGGCAGCGCCGCAGCGGCGGCCTTCATGTGGTGGCCGTACCTGCGCAAGCAGGATGCCGTCCAGGCGATTTCGCCGACCGCACCGGACGCCTCAGCGACGCGTGCGGCACCACGTCGCAGCAGCCATCCCAGGATCCGCCCCCTGTGGCCCTCGCGACGGGCGGGGCCGTGAGCCGCCTTCGCACACTTGGCGGCGTCGAGCCGGGATGCGTCCATCCTTCTCCGGGACGGTTGACCCGTTCGACGGGGAGCCGTCGCCCCCCTGGGCCGGCGCCCCGTATCCTCACGCCACGTCGCGCACATCGCACGAGGACGGAACGCATGCCACGACGCTTCTCCCTGCTCATCCTCGCCAGCACGCTCGCCGCCCACGTGCATGCCGAGAACCCCGAACTCGCCCAGTTGGCGCGCGAGGACCAGGCTGCCCGCATGGCGCCGCAACTCGATCACCGCGACGCCGAACGACGCCAACGCGTCCTCCGGATCCTCGCCGCGGGGCAGCCACTGGACCCGCGAGGCAGACTGAACGCCGCGCTGGTCCTCCAGCACACCGGCGTTGCCATGTGCGACGGCGCCTTGCGCAGCGAGAGCGCCGAGAACTACCTGCTGGCGCACTACCTCGCGATGTCGGCTTTCGAAGCCGGCGAACAGGATGCCGCGACGCTCGTGGCGCAAACCATCGACCGCTACCTCACGTTCACCGAAGGTCGCCAGAAGTACGGCACCAACCGCCTGGTCGACCAGGAGACCGGCGAGGAATACCTGCCGCCGATCGATCGCACGGTCACCGATGCCGAACGCAAGCGCTTCGGGGTTCCAGCGCTGCAGGCGTTGCTGGCGCGTTACAAGGAGCGACCCTCGGTGACGTCGCCATGAGCGATGAATGATCGACGGGGCGGGCAAACCAGCCGTCAGCGCGCGATCAGGGCCACCGGCAGCGCGACCAGCGCAAGCGCCAACAGGATGCCGAACAGCGCCAGCAGCACCCGGGCGGGGTCACTGCGAAGCTCGCTCCAGAAACTGCCCGCGGTGCCGTCTCGGCGTGCCGCTTCATACGCCGCACGGGCGCGGGCGCCGCGCTCGGCCTGGTAAGCGGCCATCAGCCGCCTCGCCTCGGCAACCTCGGCCTCGTCGCGGATCCAGATCCCACCCAACGAGATGTTCCACGGCCCCGGCCTGGTTTCGTAATAGCCGATCGCATGGGCATCGAGCAGCGCACGCACCTCGTCCGCCTCGTCGTGGGGCACGTTGCGCAGGTTGAGCAGCAGTTTGGCCATGCCCGGATCATAGCCGCGGTCGGCCGAACGCCGCCGCACCGCGCATGGCGGCCTCGCCGGCGACCGACCGACCCTTGCGATCGTCGCGCGTGGCCGGTTGCGGGCCCGGGATTGCGTATTCGCAGACGGAGCCACCGCGCGGCATCCCGATCGCGACGCGTCGGAACGGTATAGTGCGGCGGCATGGCGGGGACGGTTCCCCGCCACGAATCGCGGAGAACGGCAATGGGTCTTGTGCAGGCGGTGGCGGGTGCGGTCGGCGGCATGCTGGGCGACCAGTGGAAGGACTTCTACACCGTGCCGGACGGCCTGTCGCCGACGGCCGCGCTGTTCG
Source organism: Lysobacterales bacterium (assembly GCA_017302095.1). Classification (GTDB taxonomy): domain Bacteria; phylum Pseudomonadota; class Gammaproteobacteria; order Xanthomonadales; family Xanthomonadaceae; genus Thermomonas. Next base: position 7,386 of record JAFLEC010000083.1, read on the forward strand.
CCGCGGTGCCGCGCGGGACCAATGCCGGTCGCGGCTCCAACACCCATGGCTCGTCCAACATCATCAGCAACGGTTCGAAGATCGTGGTGCCGGAGGGCTACGGCCTGCTGCTGATGCAGGACGGGAAGATCACCGGCTTCGCCGCCGAACCGGGCGGTTACGAATGGCGCTCGGACGACGTCAATTCGCAGTCGATCTTCGCCGGCGACGGCATCGTCAGCCCGCTGCTCAAGCAGAGCTGGGAACGCTTCAAGTTCGGCGGCATCCCCGGCGGGCAACAGCTGGCGTTCTTCGTCTCGCTCAAGGAACTGCCGGACAACCGCTTCGGCACCCAATCCGAGATCTATTGGGACGACGGCTTCCTCAACACCCAGGTCGGCGCGGTCACGCGCGGCTCGTACACGCTCAAGATCGTCGACCCGATCCTGTTCGTGAAGAACTTCGTGCCGGCCAGCTACCTGCGCCCGGGCGAGGTGTTCGACTTCACCGACCTCGACAACGCCGCCGCCGCGCAACTGTTCAACGAAGTGGTCGGCTCGCTGGCGCCGGCATTCAGCCTGTACACCAACGATCCCGCCAAGGGCAATCGCATCACCAAGCTGCAGCAGGATTCGCTGGGCTTCGCGAAGAGCCTGTCGGCGGCGGTCGAGAACGGCTACCAGTGGAAGTCCGATCGCGGCCTGGAAATCGTCAAGGTGGCGATCGTTTCCATCGAGTACGACGCCAACACCCGCGAGCTGCTGAAGACCGTGCAACGCGCCGATGCGCTGGCGGGGGCGCGCGGCAATTCCAACCTGCAGGCCAGCGTGGCCCAGGGCATCCAGTCGGCCGGCGAGAACGGCGGCGCCGCCGGGATCATGGGCCTGGGCATGGCCACCGGGATGATGGGCGTCGGCGGCCTGCAGCAGCCGGTCGCCCCCGCGGCGCCGGCGGCGGACGATCCGGTGGCCCGGCTGAAGAAGGCGAAGGAGATGCTCGACCTCCGCCTGATCACCCAGGCCGACTACGACGCGCTCAAGGCCAAGGCCCTCGGCCTGTAACTGCGGGACCGCGCGCATCGCATGAGCACGCCCCAGACACCCCCGCCGGCAGCGCCGGCGGGCACGCCGCCGACCGGTCCCGGCTCGCCGCGCGACGTGCCGCCG